>CALBPH010000489.1 GCA_937899365.1 uncultured Leptolyngbya sp. | reverse complement strand
TAGATAATATATTTCCATCTACAGACACAGAAAAATGGCAAACAGCAAATTTTGGTAGCCGCCTGAACGCCGTGTTGTCACAAATCTAGATCAACCCGCTACTCTTTAGGTTTGTCCAAATTATGAGGCTCACTTTAATTTTTTGCAACAGGCAGACAGACAGATTTGGCAGAAAAGAAAAGTAGGTTTATTAGGACTATTATAATATCTAGAGCTGGATTTTGACTAAATTTGATAACGGTCGCTCAATTCACCCATGGCTTATCTCAAACCAATGTATAGATGTTCAAAAATATAGCGATCGCAGAAGATTTTTACGCTATCTGGGAGGCTTTTCTTTCCCTTCTGCCAGTTGCATTGGCGATCAATGTCATCATCATGCTCTTTGAGTTCAGTCACTTGTTCCAAGATGTGACTGTTGGATATACAGACATTCTCAACGGTCATGAGCTAGATTTTTTATATTCCTTCTTACTACCACTTTTTTTCAACTTAGCCTTTAGTAATTTACTTGCTAAAGCCAAAAATCTAGAACCTCTTAGCACCAGCTTAATTGCGATGGTGTGTTTCTTTCGTGGTTCAGGTTTTCTTCGTGTGACCGATGACAGTATATTCGGTGCTGACAATGGTTCAATTTTTACCAGCATAATTTTTACTTGGAGTGCGATTAAACTCCTCCAATATTTGACTGGTATACCTAAGCTAAAACCTTTTCGAACTGAGTCCATTAGTCCGCTTCTGGCAAAAAACTTAAATCTGCTATTTCCAGCTATATTAACCATTCTCTGCTTTGAGTTGCTGGGCACATTCTTAACAACAACAATTACCCCTCAAGCAGCCCCAATTTTAAGCAAGCTATTACCTGATTTTTCATCATTGAGCGACCTTCAAGAACTTATTCTTTACAAGGTGATTGCCCTCGGGGCTTGGTTAGTTGGCATGCATGGCGAGAAATTTTCAGATGGTCTACTTGCTAGCGTGTATGGGTTCCCGATGCTAAGGTCACCTAACGGGGTAATGCTGGAAAACTTGCATATTGTTAATTTGCACAATGTTTTTATGAATTTTGGTGGTTCTGGTTCCACCTTTGTGATTCCCTTTCTTATTCTCAAAAATAAGCGCTTGCATCCGTTCCATGAAATTGGGCAAATCAGCACCTTCTTCACACTCTTCAACGTTAATGAAGTTTTGTTGTTTGGACTGCCGATAGCCCTCAATCCAGTTTTCATTCTCCCATTTTGCCTAGCGCCCCTTGCCAACATGGCGATCACTTCATTCATGGTACAGCAGGGGCTTTTTTCCATTGACCACGTTGCCGTTAGTTGGATGACGCCTCCTATATACAGTGCCTATCTTGTTAGTGGAGGCGCTCCTTGGGCAATCCTCACACAGATTTTTTGTATTTGCATGGATGGTTGTATTTACTGGCCTTTCCTAATCTTAGCCAGTCGTCAACGTCAAGCACCGTCGGCGCTAAAAAAACTGTTCTCAGATGAAAACTATGGTTATTTAGACCGCATCCTTAATAACAAACAAGAGCAACTGTTTACTCTCCAACAGACTGCAACGCTGCGTAAGCTAACTCGAACACAGCAGGTCACAGCTCAACTTAAAAATAGTCGACTACAGGTGTACTATCAGCCCAAGGTTGATGCTCAGACCCTGGAAGTTTCAGGGTTTGAGGCAATGCTACGTTTACAGAACCGTCAAGGTCATGTTTATGAGCCAGCATTTTTGCCCGTACTTTACCGGCAAGGGTTATCTAAGTTCATTGACAGACGGATGATTGATCTTGTTTTTGACCATATTCTCCATTGGCGCAGTCTGGGGTTTCAGGTTCCCCCCATATCCCTCAATCTTGACAGAGATTTTTTATGTGATCCGAAAGTGGTTCAAACTCTGATTCAAGAGGCTCAAAAGCATCACATTATGTTTACCATTGAAATCACTGAAAATTCGTATGCAATGGCTGTGAGTGCTATTCAACAGGCTGTTCAGCGATTAAGTGCTGCTGGACATTATGTGGCTATTGACCACTTTGGTACGGGCTATGCGGCCTTAGAAACATTGGTTAATTTAGCCGTCCACGAAGTTAAACTAGCCCAGGAGATTGTGGTTATTCCCTACAATACAAGAGACAAAGGTAGACGTTTGTTAGAAGGGACGGTTCAACTTTGTCACTCACTTGGATTTAAGGTAAGTGCTGAAGGTATTGAGTCCTTAGAACACCTTAAACAAGCTCAAAACTGTGGCGTAGATATTTTGCAAGGGGGATATTTTGGGATGCCTATTTCCCATGAAAAAATGGAAGTGTTTTTAGCTAACCCAACCTACGAAGCAGCGACATAGAGCTTGTTAAAAATTAGAATCATGGTCTTTTTCATTTAAGCTATGGCTTAACCCATGAATTAGTTGCTTAACAGCTCCATAATCGAACTTTTGCATATTTCAATCTATTGGGTGAGTGGCCCTAACCCATCGACACATAAGTTCCACAGTATAAGAATAGTAGCCCTGCTTGCATTGAATAACGTCGTGAAGTTGCAAAGTATCCAGGGCTTCACAAATCGTTTCTACCGATAATGATACGCTTGCAATGAGCTGTTCTTTCGATTTTTGCTCACCAGCCAGTGCCTGCAAAATGTTGGTTTGTCCTGGTGGCTGACCATGGTGTGCCTGGAGCCAAACGCCCTGAAAATAGGCATTTCCAATACTATAAAACTCGGAAGATTGAATTAACGTCTCTAAATCATCAGCATTAAATACTGGATATTCGCCAGCTTTAATGACTTTTCTTAGCTTATTAAGGTTAAAAAAGCGAATTAATGTGTAGCCAATTAGCTGGACTAGATAGGGTTGACCGTTGGTAAGTTCAATGACTTTAGGGATAACACTGCTGTCATAGGCAATATCACCTGCTTGTAAAATTAGCTGTTCTACGGCCTTGTCTTCAAGAAAACTCACACGAATTGGAATACTGGTAAAAAAGGGATTCCAGTAATCAAAACACATCTCTTCTATCGTGTGTAGCCCCGCAAAAACCATACTAAACCAACAGTAGGTCTGGGTAAGACCTCGCAAAAACTCCAGCAGGTCTGCTGAGAGCTGCTGGTTAATAATTTTCTGTTCTATCTTTTCAAACTCATCCACTGCAACCACGAACCGATAGTTGTTGGCATGGACTGAAATCGATTTCTCCAAGCTTTGAAAATAGTTATCCAAGGCAAAATATGGATTCTGTTCCATAAAGGCAGCGCGGTCTACGGTTAGCCCTGCCGTTAAGTTGGGATCGTCAAGAGATCGCTGCAGCTGTTTGGCTAATGCGTACAACAGCTCATTCGTACTGGAAACATGGCCCAATATTTGCATATTGAAGTCGACCACTTTAATATTGGTTGACTTCAGCCGTGAAGAAAGGTTTTTAAGAATAGAGGTTTTCCCCATGCGCCTATGGCCATACAGAACGATGGAGGGGCACTGCTTGGTACCTGCAAGTAGCTCATCAGTAATGTAGCGTAAGATATCATCTCGCCCAATAAAGTCTTCACCCCTCACTGGAGTGCCGATGGTGTAAGGATTTTTTAATAAGGGAAGCTTTCGACTTAAATCGCCCACCAACCCACCCATAACTGTGACAAGTCTCTGCCATTTGCCGACAACTAATTCTAACAACCTAGCGTCAGGCAGTTTAATCATACTGCCGGTATGCTGCCGCAGTTGCGCTAGGGCATTATTGGCTCGCAATAGTGACGACTGTTGTAAGAGTAGGCTGCGGCTACTCTCTGCAACAGAAATATCGTGGGCAATATCTGCTAAGGCTGTCAGCGTTTGAATAATGTCTGGACGAATCGCGTTCGCAGGCGAAGGCAGCAAACCCACCATATGCCCTGCTTCCGACAGCTGATTGGTATCGCTATAGCTTGAGAACTTAACAATAGCTTCGAAAGATTCAGTAATTTCTTGCCCCCCAGGACGATGAGAGAGTTCATTATTTTAAGGTGCAAGCTCCCCTAAATTGGAATCATGGGTATAGGTTTTGAAGGTGTACGCCAATCGATATAAAACTCTGGCAAAGTCAACATAGGCATAATCCTTGTGATCACGATCGAGCCACGTCAGACTGACTAAAAAGCTCTCTGCTTTGAAGCTTAACTTCTCAGCGGTACACCTTACCCATTTGCCGCTTAGTTCACCTAACATAACCTGCTGTCCAGTTGGAAGAAGATCCCAATCTACCGCAGACATTGGTGGGGAAATATAAGCATGGCCCACCGGATTTTTTAAAAAGCTGTAGAGCGCTCGAATAAACTCATTTTTCTGTAACATATGCCGCTTAAAAACCCGTTGTATCATTGCTCTCTGCAGCGGATTTTTAGCCAGTCCGAGGAGTAAACGAAACCCTTTTGGTTCATCTTGCTGTAGAACTTGTTCTAAATATGATTGAGATCCTGGAAGTGGCAAAATTAAAAGCTCGTCCCAGGCAACTGGATGGCTGCTGGTAAAGCGTTTTATAAAGCGCCCAGACTCAAACCGGTTAAGAAAAATGCCCAGCAGTATGTAAACGCTGTAAAGCAGATGCAATGGTAAGCGAATAACGCCAGCCCAAAGAATCAGGGTAGCCAATATTCCATAGAAAAAGCTAACGGCTAAATTACCGGATGCTTGGTAGTTTCTGGTAACAACAGCCAGACCCATGACAATACCACCCCCCAGCTCACAGGCTAAAGCAAACGCTATTGAAAAGGAACTGCCATAGCTTCCCAAACAGCTGAAGCCAACAATTGTGGCAAAAATGAGCCCAACAACCTTTGCTGAGGGCACGGTCGTCGCTATAACCTTTAACAGCAAAACGCAGCTTAAGCCTGAAATTAGCCCTGTAAAGCAACCGGCAATGCTGCCAACAATACCCTCTATAGAAATTATGAGCGGGACCGCAACCGCAAGACTGTAAAGGAGAAAAAAGCTAGTACCCAGAATGCCCGTCTCTGACAATGTTAAATCATTAAATGACCATGTAGGAGAACTGCCTAAAAGGACAGCACAAATAACGCCATTAGAAATACCTGTTGCCACACCCACAATGATGCCAGCACACACCCCCGCCCCATTGCTCATGGCACTCATAGCAATGGTCATAATCACCAAGTGAACTAGCCCGATCAGCAAGCCCACACCTAAGCCCACGAACCAGTAAGCCCATGCAATGTCCAATCCACGGGTTGCGAGCAGTAAAGCGAGGCTCAGACTAAACGCAACCAGAAGACTTGACGGCCCAAAGCAGAGATAAAGGTTCCGGCAAGCTCTGGTTTTTAAGTATCGCCACAGGCCTTGTTTGTTGTCATTCCTATATAAGTTGGGCGCCGCCTGATATAGGTAGTACTTGAGCGCACTAGGGTAGCAATAGATCCAGTAAAGCACCAAACACCAGTGCTTCATCTTCAGTGGGTTTAGGCACTTAGGAACAGGGTAATAGGGAACAGGAAATTGAGTCATGATGCAGCTACTGCTCGCCCAATAAAATATTTTTATAGAGGGCATGAGCCAGTTTCTGGATTTTGGCAGGGTTACCTTGACTCTCCTGAAATAAGGATTTAATTTGACTTTGGGTAAACTGAACCGGACTATTTTCTAGTCGTTTCTTCAAAAACTGAGTCGTTGTTTTTTCTGAAAAGCCGGTGACTTGAAACGTTTGAAAGATATTAAAGAACGGAGACGGTGAATAGGCATCATCCGGGAAGAGTTCTTCTAATGGCATACGACTGGCCGTAATCAGCGTAAACGGCATGTCTTCTCCGTCAGCTAGGCCCCGCAGCTCCCCCCTTTCGTCACCGCTAAATTTTTCAGGGCTTTTCATTTTCTCAACTTCATCAATGCATACGATGTATTTCTTTCCTTGAGTGGCTTCTAATAACTCATACCCTCGGCAAGGCTCAACACCTATTTTTTTACAAAGCTGCTGAAATAGAACTGTCTCACTGTGGATAAGTTCCATATTTAAGTAGACAACCTGGTCTGGGTCAAGATTAAGCTGACTAGGGGCTGCGCGGCAAATCTTCAAGAGAAGTGAGGACTTGCCAATTTTTTGTTCGCCCACTAACGCAATATTCCATTGACTTTTCAGATGATAAATAATGTCTTCTAGTATTTCTTCGCGATTAAAGAACCGGTCATCACTTTGAATGCGACCGATATCTGAAAAAGGCGTTTGGGCAGCAAAGGCAGGTTGGTCTCTAGCCTGACTTGCATTTGATCGATCGGAGACGGACGATTTAGATTCAGCCTGATTAGGAGTGCAGGAAGCCGCCTGTTGGTAAAGAGTTCTGATAGTAACTTTAAGATTTTTTTTAGTGATGCGTGTTTCAAAATGCTCAGACAGCATTCGCCATATTGCGATCGCATGTTCCTGCTTAATCGTGTTGAGCGCATAACCCACCCGCTCGCTCATAAACTCATAGGTCTCATCCTGCCATGAGTATTTGACAATTTCCTGGTACAGTAGCCGTTTTTCCGACGGACTTTTTTCCGCCACTATAGACAATAGCCACGTTAGCGCTTGGTCAGGTAGTAATTCTAGATCGATCATCTCTACAGGATGAGGGGGAAACTATCTACCAGTTAACCTGGTAAATGGGTGGCTAGTAATTTGCGCATTTAACTTACCTGTGACCAAGTTCCTTAAGCCTATAAATTTTTCTAGTAAAACCATATTTCTCCAGTCTGTGAACTTAGTCGTCTCGCTCTAAAGTAGTCTACTTAAATGTTATTACTAGGTCGGTCAGATTATCTCTCCAAAACTCAATCTACCTACTTTTCCTACTATCGGAATTCAAGTTTACCTACTTTTGCTGATTGTTGATGCATTTAAGCAAACTGTACTATTCCACCACATGCATTATGTCTTGCAATGCCTAGAGTTCTACATTATCTATTTTTTCTAGTTTCGTGGGCCGCTAAGTTCAGAAGTTGGGAAGAAGTTTGAGAAGTGTGGAACATAGGCTGCACAAAGACTTAATAATTGATGAGCTGAGAATTTTCATTGCCCGTCCGAGTCAGAGAAAGGTGAAGTGTGATTAGAGTCTGCGAGCTAGATCCAGCACTTTATATCAGCATTTGCCTGCCAGTCTTAATTTGGCAACGCCGGTCATACCATGCAAAAACCGCAGACTTTGCCCTTTGTATTTCTGTCAAATTTTTAAGTTTGCTACGTGTAAGCCCTTTGAACTTGGGCCTTTGTTTTGAGCAACAAGCATGTTTCATTATGTAATACACAAAGTAACAATGAGTTCTAAGTTTTTTCCCAAATTTACGATAGCTACAGCTTATTCCATGATGTACTGCCCATCAGATTTGCAGTACCTTGAGTCAAGAATGATGAATATTATTAATGCAGATACAACGTCTGATGCAGATATGTCTAAACCCGTAAGTTACAACATTTGGGATGCTACAGAAACAACCGCTGATTCAGATGTCTGGGTTCAAAATAACGAATCTCAAAAGAAGAGCGTATTAATACAGTTAGAACGGCTTTGGCAAAATAGCTCGAAAGATTCTCCTCATTAAGAATGCTAAGGTTCTATGGGAAAATAGAAATCTTTCACTGAGTCATTGTTACCAGTCATAGATGGCATTGGGAAGATCCATCGATTATGTTCAACCCCTTCTCCACGAATCCATGCGTGCCCTGGTGAAGTACCTGCCTCATTAGTAGACTGTGGATATCAGAATCAAGATGTCCGAGAAATGGTGTTATGACACCTGTTGGCTCGACCCAGCTATTCTTCTACGTTATTGCCAAAAATCCACAGGTAGAGCACATTACCGGCCAGGTTCAGGAGACCTGTATGCAAAAATTGACGGACGGACGCGATTACCCTGTAGTATGACACCATAAACTGCCGACGAATCTTCAAATATCCAGCTTTTTCTAAGAGAGTTTGTCCCTCATGTGAGATACGGCTTGCCTCCGAGGGCGTAGTCATAATCTGTATATTGTCACTCTCAAGATTTGGCCGCGTATCTTCAAAGTCTTCAATTGAAACGCCCCCTGAGCCCTAGCAAAGCACCACATTGATAGCAATAGAGGTGCTTATCAGGATTTTGAGCATGGTCGCAGTTGAGACAGTAGGGCATGGCAGCAAAGCGTCTACTATCTAAATTCTTACAAAATTTGGGCTTACCTAATCTGTAGCTTTTTTACCGTTGCTGATTTCAGGTGTGGACCGATCTTCGGATATACAATCTAAGCCAACCGGCCAAGGCAGGAACGCGGCAGATCCTCCATAATGGATGTGCCTGACGCCCCCTCCCTAACTATGCAGATTCATCGCCTCAACGCCTGGTCAGATAACTATATTTTCCTGCTCCATGCAGGTAACGCAGCAGCTGTTGTAGACCCGACAGAAGCCCAGCCCGTCTTAGACAAATTAAACGAACTCGGAGCTGAACTCGTCGCCATTTTTAACACCCACCACCATGGCGACCATGTGGGCGGTAATCAGAAATTGCTAGCTCAGTACCCGGATGCCACGGTGTATGGCAGTGACACTGACCAAGGCCGCATTCCCGGACAGGAAGTCTTTCTCAACGGGGGCGATACGGTTACCTTTGGTGAGCGCACAGCGAAAATATTTTTCGTACCGGGTCACACTCGGGGGCACATTGCATACTACTTCGCCCCAATTGAAGAGAATCACCCTGGGGAACTGTTCTGTGGCGATACCCTGTTTGCAGGGGGGTGCGGGCGACTGTTTGAAGGCACACCGGCACAAATGGTTGATTCGCTTAGTAAACTGCGCCAATTACCAGACAATACTCGCGTATGGTGCGCCCACGAATATACCTTGAGCAATCTAAAATTTGCAGTTACCGTAGACGGACAAAATCCTGACTTACAGAGTCGCTACGCACAGGTGCAGGCCGCCCGCCAACGGCAGGAAGCAACTGTCCCCTCACTGCTAGGTACTGAGAAAAAAACTAATCCATTTCTGCGTTGGGATCAGCCGGCCCTCCAAGCCGCTGCGAACCTGCAAGAGCCGGCCCGCGTTTTTGGTCGCATTCGTGGCATGAAAGACATGTTTTAAGGGCATCGGCATCCCTCAATCGGATGACCTGGTTAGGTGACTACACGACCTTCCCCACAGTTATAGATTAGTCAACAGGCATTGCTGCTCTTTCCTCAGCAACGGCAACAAACGATACTCACTCAGTTAGCATTTGACAAGCTATAGGTCTCCTGATGGCAATCAATATTCTCATCGTTGAAGACGATCCAATGATGCGCCTGGGCCTGACCCACTCCTTAGCGCCCAAACTCACCGTCAACGTCATCGGCGAAGCAGAAGACGGGTATCAGGCTATCGCCATGGCCCATGAACATCAACCAGGCTTAATTTTGATGGATGTCGGCATGCCTCGTCTGGATGGAATTGCGGCTACACAACAACTCAAACAAGCGCTGCCCCACATTCGTGTGGTCATGTTTACCTCCCATAGCGACCAAACCGAAGTGATCGCCGCCCTCTCTAGCGGGGCTGATGCCTACTGCATTAAAGGCACTAGCCTAGATACACTGATGCAGGCCATTGAGGTCGCTGCCGCTGGCGGCATCTATCTGGATCCGCAGATTGCGCAGCAGGTAATGGCTTGCTTAAGCTATCACCCCCCTGAGCCGGTTCCAGAACATCCCTTATCAGCACGAGAACTGGAAGTACTCAAGCTAATTGTTGAAGGCTATAGCAACCCAGAAATTGGTGAGAAATTATTTCTAAGCACCAACACGATCAAAACCTATGTGAAAGGAATCATGAACAAACTAGTGGTCAATGACCGTGTACAAGCGGCTGTCTTAGCGCTGCGGAAGGGATGGGTTAACTAACGGTAGCGTTAGCCAAAAGGTCGTACCGTCAGAGTGTTTAGAATCTGCGCCAATCGTGCCACCATGGGCATCAATAATTTGCTGAGCAATGTGCAGCCCTAACCCTACGCTTAAGTGACGGCGGCGATGCCCTTGGGAATAAAGGTTAAAGAGCTGAGCACACTGATCAGCCGTCATGCCCACACCATTGTCGCGCACGGTGCAGTGAATATGGGGCTGTGGCGATGACACCACCGATGCAGTCAACCAAATGGTGAGTCCAGGTGGATTATGGTGCAGCGCATTGATCATCAGGTTATGAAACACTCTCCACAGCTGGGTACCATCACCAGTCAAGGGTGGTAGCGTGGGTGAAATCTGATTATGAACGGTGATGTTTGCCTCGGATAGCTGAGGAGATAGTTCCTGGCAAATAGACTCCACCAGAGCGTATAAATGAACAGTCTGGCGCTGTAGGGTTAGGTGCTTAAGATTGTTATTATGGGCTTCTAAAAGACTATTAATTAGCACTAGCTGACGATCTCCACTCTGAAGCATTTGCTCTAACAAAGACCGAGGCATAGAAATAGTGTTCGCTTTATGCTGGTCGAGCAAGCTTTTGATCAATAGCTGAGTGCCTGTTACCGGATTGCGCAAATCGTGGGAAACCGCATGGAGAAAAGTTTTCACCTCTTGACGAGCTTCAAACTCCTGGTAGCGTAAGCGTTCATAGAGATAAACTCCCAAATCGGCAACAATGCAGACCCATACCAAATAGATATAGGCACCAATGGTTCCAAAGAGCACGTCTAAACGATCAATCGCGTCTTCTGCTGTGAAAAAGGCAACTATTACTAAAACTGTGAGAGGAACAAGTAGGGTAAGTTGCGATCGCACATGCAGCTGCCATCGTACCGGCACCAGAGTCGATTGAGCCAAAAACAGCATAGTCCAGACAGCCACGTCAGTCGTGTCTATATTCCGCGCCAGCACCCCTGCCCCCAAAAGCGTTAGGCTGACACCAGCCGATATAAACCAAAAAATGAGCCCCGCATGACGTTTGCCCCAAGCCATGGTTTGGAACTTCAAACCCAGTAAAAATATTGCTCCAATAACACCATCAACAACAAAGTTCGACCAGTCAACGGCTTCAGGTATAGCGAAAAACGTCCAGATCTCAAATAAAAAAATACTGACTAAAACCAACAGCAACAACCAAATCAACAGCTTTAGCCGTTGACAAAAGAAACGCTGCCGCCATTGTTTATAAGCGCTCAGAACACTCAGTGACGTGGGTTGTTTCGGAAAAAAGCGACGCCACCAAGCGCTCAAGCGGTTTAACATCGGCACATCGGCAAAACACAATAAACAAAGGCGTTAGCTAAATGCTCACAACGCCTTTGGGGATCCTTGGTCAGCAGCCACCTACCGCAGCGCAAACGAACTAACAAATCGATCAACCCGGGTCTCGTTATGATCAACAGCCACCAGCAAATAGGCCCGCTCATCGACCAAGTACAGCCGTATATCGATGGTGCCATCATCATCACTATAACGATAGCGACGCCCCGGATTATTGCTCAGCCGCACATCAACTTCTGATGCCATTAACGCTTCAATTCCAATGTCGTCTAATGAATAATCCCTCAGTTCATCGAGTACTACGCCAACTTCCTGACTGAGAAATGATGCTGGCAGATCAGCGTAGGCCACCATATATTGGCTAGTGGTCGTGAAGGCTTCAAATGAATGAATAGTCACTGGGTCGCCTTCAATATCGTCATCTTCAGCGGTCACCTCTGGCATAGACGGAAAAGCAACAGCAAAACGACCCGCGGACGAGGAATATAATGTCCCTTGAGCCAGCTGCCATGGCGCAACCGGTTCATAGGCATCCACGGGCATTGCCTGCAATAGTCCCATACCGACAATGGCAACAATACCCTCGGCTATCAATCGACCAATAAATCGACCTCTACGTTGATCCATATTCATCCCCATGATTCTCCAAAGCTAATTCGTTAGAACACACGGCTATCGACCGCTCTTCTAAATTAGTTCTGGCAATCTAGCTGTCACCACGCCCATCTGGCTCACCCAAATGGGTGAGCCAGATGGGCCAATCATCGCAATTTGCTCTAAGACTAGGTTTAAATTTGCCTCAGATGGACCTAGTTCTATAGAATGTTAGACTGCACGAGTTTTATAACGGGTTAAAGAAGGAGACTGGGCCACATAAACCGTTTTTACGTTGAGAAGTATCCTGGCTAACGGCTGAGACCGCTTCCAAACACGTACTTAAAGCGCGCTTTATCTGGGCCCGAGCAGAATTATTATGGCAAAACGGGTTCAGTTAGTTCTAAGTCAAGACATTAGTAAGCTAGGTAACCAGGGCGACCTGGTTGACGTTGCCCCAGGCTATGCACGCAATTACCTCATACCCCGTGGGTTGGGCTATCGCGCTACTCCCGGAGTACTTAAGCAGGTAGAGCGTCGCCGCGAAGAAGAGCGCCAGCGCTTAGCGCAGATTAAGCAGGATGCGGAAGCCATGAAAACTGCGATCGCAACCATTGGCCTCTTCACCATCAAAAAAGAAGTCGGAGCTGACGATGCCATTTTCGGCACCGTTACGTCTGACGAAGTAGCGGAAGTCATCCAAACCATGACCGGCAAAGAAATCGACCGCCGCGATATCGAAGTACCCTCCATCAATAAGCTGGGCGAATACACCGTCTTGGTCAAGCTTCACAGCGAAGTCACCGCTGAACTCAAACTGCGGGTCGCTAGCTAGACTAGACAGTTATCAAATTCAAAGAGTCTGGGATAGGGTCTTTTAGGAAAGCCGATGCTGCTGACCGAATTGTCCTTGTCTTGGGCTCTTTTTATTGCTTGCTTATGCATCCGGCTCCGCTTTAGCCGACCAATAGTTAAGCACGGCCAAACATTGCCAGCAAAGCCATTACAATCTGCCACACTAAAGGCTGGTTAAACAGCAAATCGATACAATACATAAGTACTGTTTTAGTTGTCAGATGAGTGAGAGCGATAGGTATCCCTAAAGGTCTCAAATGACATCAGCTTACCTGACTCGCAATCGCCGTAGCCTCTCCTTTTGGAGATCTGAACTCATCGATTGCTGCGTCTAACTCCTGGCATTTTATCCCCGTGTCGTCTGAAGGTTGTCATGGCTCAAGAGCGCAAATTTCAAGCAGATTTTGATCGCCTACCTCCCCAGAATATCGACGCCGAAGAAGCGATTCTAGGGGGCATACTGCTAGACCCAGAAGCCATTGGTCGCGTAACCGAAATTTTGGTGCCCGAGGCGTTTTATATTGTCAGCCATCGCGAAATATACCGCGCATCCATTGAGCTACAGTCCAAAGGAAAACCCACGGACCTGATGACCGTTGCCTCATGGCTCAAGGACAAAAACCTGCTAGAAAAAGCCGGTGGTCAATCCAGACTAGCTCAACTATTTGACCGCACCATCAGCGCCGCCAACATTGACCAGTACGCCAAGCTGGTCATGGAAAAATATACCCGACGTCAGCTGATCCAAATCGGTGGTGAAATTGCTCAGCTTGGCTATGAAACCGAAAGCCCTCTGGAAACCGTACTTGACCAGTCTGAACAAAAAATCTTTGGCCTTACCCAAGAGCGCCCCCAGCAAGGACTCACCGCCACGTCCGATATCCTGACCGAAACCTTTGACGATATCGAACAGCGCTCCATGGGTATGGTGTTGCCGGGTCTATCCTGCGGTTTTTATGATCTCGACGCTATGACCCAGGGGTTTCAGCGCTCTGACTTGATAATCGCCGCTGGTCGGCCAGCCATGGGGAAAACGAGCTTCGTGCTCAACGTAGCTAGAAACATCGCCGGTGGACACAAGCAACCGATCGCTATCTTTAGTTTAGAGATGTCCAAACAGCAGCTGGTCTATCGCCTGCTATCGTCAGAAGCCAGAATTGAAAGCGGTCGTCTAAGAACAGGGCGCATTGGCCAGCATGAGTGGGAACCCCTGGGTCATGCCATTAGATCTCTCTCTCAAAATCCTATTTTTATTGACGAAACCCCTAATATTTCAGTGACTGAAATGCGCTCTAAGTGTCGTCGTCTCAAAGCTGAAAACGGTGGCGCGCTGGGGCTAATCTTAATCGACTACCTTCAGCTGATGGAGGGCAGCAGTGACAACCGAGTTCAAGAACTCTCAAAAATCACCCGTTCACTTAAAGGTCTTGCAAGGGAATTAAATGTCCCAATTATTTCTCTCTCCCAGCTTAGCCGTGGTGTTGAATCTCGTACCAATAAACGCCCGATGATGTCCGATCTGCGTGAAAGTGGATCAATCGAGCAGGATGCAGATTTAATTATGATGCTGTACCGCGAAGAATATTATGATCCAGATACACCGGATCGAGGTCTTGCAGAAGTCATCATTGCCAAGCACCGTAATGGTCCTACAGGTACCGTAAAATTGTTATTTGAACCTCAATATACATTGTTTAGAAATCTTGCCAAACCTAACTCTTAGAAAGAAGAGAAAGCTCTAAATAATTCCAGAAAAAGGAGAACATTGTTGCTCTTCTTCTATTCACATGTCCTTATTCTTCAACTCGATAGCCCAGCTCAGCCAAGTGAATTCTTGACTGTCGCCACCGTTCCTGGACTTTTACAAATACTTCGAGATACACCTTGCCAGCAATCAGTTTTTGCATTTGCTCACGGGCCGCTGTGTTGATAGTTTTCATCATGGAACCTTGTTTGCCAATCAGAATCCCTTTTTGGGATTTACGTTCCACATAGACCGTAGCCAGCACATTGGTAATTTTCGGTGTTTCTTCAACTGTTTCAATGGCCACCGCTACAGAGTGGGGGACTTCTTCGCGGGTATGTAACAACACCTGCTCTCGAATCAGCTCCCCCATAATGAAACGCTCGGGCTGATCGGTTACTAAGTCAGGTGGATAATAATAGGGTCCCGGCTCCAAACGCTCAATCAGAGTTGTCTTTAAAGCGTCCAGACCTGTTTTTGTAACTGACGAAAACTTACACACAGGCCAGCCATTTTCATCGGCCAAGGCCTGATAGCTAATGTCAATCATCTGGGCCTTAGACTCAGATTGCAGGTCAGCTTTGTTGATGCCTAACACGATCGGAACATCACTGCGTTTGAGTAAATCTGCGATAAACAAATCACCTTTGCCCAATCCACTGGTCCCATCCACCACAAATAGTGTGACATCCACAGAGTTGATGGCAATACGGGCATTTTTTACCAGCACTTTACCCAGCTCATGGTGGGGTTTATGAATACCGGGGGTATCGACAAAAATTATCTGGGCCTCGGGCAGTGTCATCACGCCCCGCAAACGATTGCGAGTAGTTTGGGCAACAGGCGACGTAATGGCAATCTTTTGACCCACCATGACATTCATTAATGTGGACTTGCCCACATTGGGCCGTCCCACAATACCAACAAATCCTGAACGAAACCCCGGTGGCGGTGATGGGGTTCCCCCCAGATCAATGGTCATTCCTGTTATATTCCAAGTATTAAGGATGAAGCTTAATGCGTTTGACACTGCTGAGCCAAACTATTGCCACATCTCAATATTTTTTAGATGTGGTACCTCTATAAATCGATGCATGTATGCAGTCAGCAGCTTAAATTTTGCTTCCTAAGTCTAGCTGCCAGCGGTTACTAAATGCCTGTAATATGCACCACGACATCACGGCGGTAACCGCGGCTGCGGTGTTCCCACAGATAAATTCCCTGCCAGGTCCCAAGAGCCAGACGCCCATTCATAATTGGAATCTGCTCCGACGTGTGGGTCAACGCTGTGCGTAGATGAGCAGGCATATCATCTGGCCCTTCGTCACGATGACGATAGTCAGCCCCCTCAGGGACTAACTTAGACAAAAAGGTTTCCATATCCATGAGAACAGAGGGATCGGCATTTTCCTGGATGACTAAACTGGCTGACGTATGGCGTAAAAATAGACAGCATAGTCCCGTAATTACCCTAGATTCACGGACAGCATCTTGTACCTGCATCGTAAAACGCTGGAGGGACTTGGGACGAGACTGTAACGTCAGCACAGTTTGGTGATGAATAGAGAGTGACGTGGTAGAAGGCATGGTGATGTCCTCTGAAGTAGAGACGCATAATGCCTTTTCAGCATAGAACAGGTCTCTACCCAGGGATAACAATGCTTATTGAAACCAAACGTAGTTTCTACCTATGGACGTTGTATCGGTTATTCAGTGGGGAATCTTGAATGCATAGATACTAGGTACTTTTTTAGACCTTACTTAGATCATCTACTACGGATTCTAATTCTGCATGCTGCCTCCCAGTCCCATTATTGTCATTATGCAAGGCGTTGCTGAATGGAATCACTGGCGTCGCTTACAAACAGCGACAGCAGCAGCCCCTGAACTGCGGGAGGCATTATTGATCCGGGCACAGCTACCAAGGATTAATCTCAGTCAGGTAGATAGCTGCATCAGTAACTTCTCGGGGGCCAACTTATTTAAGGCAAATCTGACCGAGGCAAGTTTCTACACTGCAAATTTATCCCAGGCCAGACTGGATTGGGCCGAGCTGCATGGTGTAGACATGCGGGAAGCCAACCTGAGGGAAGCAAGTCTGATCAGGGTACAGGCTCAGCATACTAACTTTGCCATGGCCGACTTACACGGTAGCAATCTGCGGGAAGCTAACTTTAACGACAGCAATTTTTGTGAGGCATCCTTAGCTGATGTGGACGGCTGTATGGCCCACATGAACCACTGCAATTTCAGCGATGCGAATTTACAAAACAGTCTTTTCTACACCGCTGACCTAAGACAGGCGAATTTTAGGCAAGCCAACCTCACCGCAGCTGATTTCCGTGAGGCCAATCTGACCCAGGCAAATTTAGAAGATATCAATGGCCGTAACACCAGCTTTGCGAGGGCGATTTTAGATCGCGCCATCCTGATAGGCGCTGTGCTGAAGAGAGCCAACCTAACCATGGCGAGCTTAGCGCTGACCATTCTCAACCAGGCAAATCTCAGCAACGCCCGGATGAAAAAAGCTATTTTGAGCCAAGCCAGCCTAGTGGGAACAACCCTGTGCCGGGCACAGCTGCAAAATAGCAGCTTGGAGGGAGCAGACTGCCGTCAAGCTGTGTTTAGGGAAGCCAATCTAGAGCACGTCAATTTTCAAGGCGCAAACCTGAGCAGAGCAAATCTATGGGGAGCCAACCTACAAGGAGCCTGTCTTATGGATGCGGACCTGAGCCACGCAGACTTACGCCATACATCCCTTATAGGTACAGACTTTAGCGGCGCTACCTTGACGGGCGCTCAACTGCCAAACGATTATTTGCTGAGAGCCCGTAACGCCCCCATAGCCATGGGTAGGACAGCTTAGACACTAGGGACTTAGATAGGTACTGATGGCGTTGGCGATGATATCATTTCCATCTTGAGGCAATGGATTGGCCATGGGAGAACTCAAAGGCTGTTCTAAGAAAGACCAATCACCCTCAAAAAAAGCATCACTCTTTAGAATTTGGTGATGGGCATGGCGCTGCATCCCGTCTAGCAGCAGCTGAGCTTCTGCAAATCCCTGGCGGGGCAGGGTGACAATGCCGCAGCCCATACGACAGGCCTCAGCAAAGGTGCTGTAACCAGGTTTAGACACAACGCGATCGCAAATCACCATCATGTCCACCGGTCGCAGGGTACGATCCTGCACTTTGAGCAAATTGGGCAAATCCGGCGCTTGGCGATCAA
>CALBPH010000488.1 GCA_937899365.1 uncultured Leptolyngbya sp. | reverse complement strand
ACACCGACATCAAAGCCCGCAAACGCGACCTAGAAACCCTACTAAACCAAAAACAGAACCAAGAACACCAAAACCAGCATGAACTAAACCAGCTCCAAACAGCCCTAACCCAACTACACCAAGCCAATCAAACCATCCAACACCTCTACACCCAAGTCAGCCAATAAGTACGCTCTAAACCTTCCACCCTAATCCGTCCCCATTCACCGTAGGATTACTGCAGCCTGCACTAACCCCATCCCATGCCCGACTTCAAACCCAACGACGGTCGCCTCTACGCCCCCGCCACCGAGCGTAACCGCGAAGCCATTCTAGAAGTCCTAGCGCGAGTGCTACCCAACCCAGGCACCGTCCTAGAAATCGCCAGCGGCACCGGAGAACATGCCAGCTTTTTTGCCCCCAAACTAGCCCCCCGCCGCTGGCTACCCAGCGATATCAGTGCCCCCATGCTCAAAAGCATTGCCGCCTGGCAGCAAGCCACCAACGCCCGCTATCTGCTGCCCGCCATTGAGCTAGATGTCCGCCAGGAACCCTGGCCCATTGAGAATGATGAAAAACGCGCCGATGAAAAACGATCTGTTAATGCCATTGTCAACATCAACATGATCCACATCGCCGCCTGGAAAGCGTGCGAGGTCATGATGGCTGGAGCTGGTCGGATATTGCCAGAAAACGGTGTGCTTTATCTGTACGGCCCCTTTAAGCGAGATGGCAACCATACAGCCCCCAGCAATGCCACCTTTGACACCTGGCTCAAAGAACAAAACCCCGACTGGGGTGTGCGCGATTTAGAAGCGGTCGAAGCAACCGCCAAGGCACATCAGCTAGCACTGCAAGAGGTGATTGCAATGCCCGCCAACAACTTTTCATTGATCTTTTACAAAGAGTCTCCGTAATGTATGTGTTTTTTGAGTAAATCTGTTGAAAAATCGCCGTAATTAGATGGCCCCATCAAGAATCCCAGGGCAGATAACCGTCATCCTGGCTCTCTTTGCTCATGTCGCTACCTAAATATTTATATAACTGTTGGCGTAGGCAATGTCTGTTTCAAAGGGTTTGTCAGTCAGGATTGTTATTGTTATTTGCTTATTTGCCATGGCATTGGCTTTTTATCAATGGCATCGTGCCAGGACCTTATCCAGTTGCCGTATTTCTCCATGGATCTTTCTTTTTGGGATTTTGGGTCTTACTATTATTCATTTGCTGTGCCAGTTTTATCTTTCCCATTGCTTCCCTGAAAGGGGTACAACGGCGGTGGCTTTAAATCTGGGGGTTTGCTTTTTTGGCCGTAGTCGGCATGGCTGTGTCACTGCCCCTGTCCGTCATTCATGGCGGACTTCAGGGGCCCATAGGACTGTTTTTTTTAATGACTGCCCTTGATATTTGGTGGATTATAGTTGCAAGGCATCGATTTCCCCACCGAGTCAAGGTTAATGGCGTTGTTACGTTCTCTCTGCTAATAGCACTAACCGTTGGCCTAATGCCGTTTAATGGCTATGGTATTGACCATGTAGATGATCTTCATGTGAATGCCTGGAATAAAAACTACCGCATGAGCTACATGAGCTTTGACGACTACGGTAAGCTATCACTCTATGAATGTGGCTCGGCTAAGCTTCTCTGCCGTAAGATCTACCACTATTGCAATAATTTGGGACCGGGGGGTGCGGGTAAGCTTTCCTGGACTGACGAGCGCCTGACCCTAATGCTGAACAATACCGAGCTGTATCAACGTTTTAAGACTAAAAGCAATGCGTTTCATCAGGAGATTAACCCAAGCTGGGCGGATTGGCATTCCAATGGTGTCTGTCGATATTCAGTTTGGGGCACCTAGTTTTGATCATTGCGACAGGCTAAGGTTCTATTGGATATGGCAACCTCACGGGCAAAATCGTGAACTTCGTAGCAGACTCAAACCAGCGTATCTCAGAATGATGTTGAGGCTGAAATTGCCAGGTTGCGATCGCAAGCCAACGCGCAAAACACAGCCAATGTAGACTATGGAGCCGTATACGATTGGCGTTGCTGCTCCTCGGGATGATTTTATCTGCAAGATGTTGTCCTGTGGCCTAAGCGATCAATTCATCCCCTAAATCAGCAACGGCGTTCTAGAACAAAAAGGTCCTAAAACCACCAATTTGCAGTCTTTCATACTGTCTGATGCCAGTTTCCCCCTTAGGATAGACGCTTACTGCATCTGTCAGGCAACTGTCCTGATGCATTAGGGCAGTTGCCATAGCTAACATGGGTTGAAACTGTTGTGGAAAAGTCGCTACAGCGCATTTTTATTGGAGTTGGCTTTTTTATTACCACCGTGATTGTGGCCGTGGTGGGGTATGTTGCTGCCGGCTGGGCCTTAATGGATGCCATTTATATGGTGGTCATCACTATTTTTGGCGTTGGGTATGGGGAAGTAAAGCCGCTGGAGTCAACTAACCTAAAGGTGTTTACCATTTTGGTAATCATTGCCGGTGTATTATCCGTAACCTACATTATCTCTGGGGTGGTGCAGTCTGTGGCAGCCGGTGAAATTCGTCAGGCGCTGAGTCTCAAACGTATGAGTGAAACCATTGCAAATTTAAAGAATCATGTGATTATCTGCGGCTATGGCCGTATCGGTCAGCTGTTGGCACAGCAGCTTCAGCAAGATGGACTACCGTTTATTGTGATCGATGCCGACCCGGTGCGGGTGACCCTGGGGCAAGAACAGGGATATCTGATGCATTTGGGGAATGCCACTGATGAGGACAGTCTAGAGGCCGCAGGTATTCATCGTGCCCGAGCCCTGGCTACGGTGCTACCGGATGATGCTGCCAATGTGTTTATTACCCTGACGGCCCGCGAGTTAAATAACAGTGTTGCGATCTTAGCTCGAGGGGAGCTGCCATCAACGGAAAAGAAACTGCATCTGGCGGGGGCAAACCATGTGGTATTGCCGGCCACCATTAGCGCCGGTCGCATGGCAAATCTGTTGATTAACCCTGCGGCTGAAGATTTTTTGGCCCAGGGAGAAGGGCGGACGGCACTCAACCAGCTACTGGGAGAGATTGACATCCAGCTTAGTGAGCTACCCGTTGAATCCCAGTCTAGTCTTGTGGGGGCTACCATTCGAGACATTGAAACCCAGGGCCATGGCACATTTATTATTGTTGCCCTGCGACGTCAGTCCGGTGAGATGCTGGTTCACCCCAAGCAAGATACGTTTTTGACATCCGGTGATGCTCTAATTCTCATGGGGCACCAGGGAGACCTACCCTCGGTGATCAAACGTCAGTTGGTGAAACCCGAGCTGCGTTACCGGGGTGCTCGGGTTCGATAGCCGGGGACTAAGCTGGAGACTAAGCCGGAGAATAAGCCAGGGACTAAGCGGGAATCTTAAGGGTAAAACAGGTTCCTTTACCGGCACGATGAACCACGGTGCTAGCCCCCTGCATGGTGTCGATATAAGGCTGTATCCGTTGTTGAACATGCTCTGGGCTGGGCCCACAGCCATCGTCCCAAACACAGATTACCAGGCAAGGTCCTGCCTGTCTGGCCGCCAGCTGAATTTTACCCACGGCTGATTTATTCCGTCTTCGACGGATGGGGGAGGGTTCAATGCCGTGGATAAATGCGTGGCAAACCAGATACGAGAGCGTCTTATAAAGGGTGGGCGCAATGGTCTGCTCAATCAGCACATCACTGTCTTTAAATTCTACGAGAACCGGTTTTCTACCCTGGTTTATTAACCGCTCTAAGTCGTGATAGCAGTGCTGAAACACAGCGTTTAGGGGCTGCCTCTCAACCGTTAAGGCAGTCGGGCCAACAGTTTTGCTAGGGGGCTGAGAGGCATTAGTCTTGGGATGACCCGGTAGGGAAATTGGCTGATTGAGCCATTGCCAGAGGGTGCTAAACCAGCTGATTGGCTGAGGGGGACGGCTGTCTCCTAGATCTTTCAAGAGTTTACTGGGCGCGCCCCCTTGGGTGCGATCTCCCTGAAGTACGTCTGCTTGACCTGCCCGGTAGTCAACTAGCGCCATCTGAGCAATTTTTACGACCTGGTTGGGGTGTTGTTGCAGGGCGGTTAATGTGGCTTGGGCAATGCGACCAAATCCTGGCAGTCTCAGGGACTCTGCGAGACCCATAAACACCTCTGCCTGGGTCTTTAGCAGGGCTGTAAGCACCTGGGGCTCGGGGACTGTCAGAGCCGTTGCCAATTCATCTAAGTATTCGGTTACGCCATCCTCAAAAATGGACTGAGTCACATCTACCCCCAGCTGTGCTGAGGAGGGTAAATAGCTGTTTTGACCAAAGTGATCGCCTAGATTGTCTTGTAGTTGTGAAACGATGGGGGTCATCCGGTCCAAAACTCTGTCTTCATCAACTGAAGCTTTGGTCAGCTGGGCTGAAAGCAGCAGCTTAAGACAGACATAACCGTCTAGGATTAATCCTTCTACGACGGATGTTAGGGATGTTTCTGGCACACAAAGCGCCTTGAATGCATTTTCTAGGGTCTGGGCTGTGGTGTTGATGGCGTCTAGCCCTACAATGGCGGCAGCCCCCTTTAGGGTATGGGCTAATCGCATCAGGGTATGGGCTTTTTGGGGACTAAAGTTTTGACCGAGGGTTAAGATCTCATCGTCTATTTGCTGGATGAGGTCAGAGGCTTCCCGCAAGAAATCGGCAGATACCTGCTGTGGGATGACGTGATTGGCAATCATCATGGGGTGGGCGCATGGCCATTGGGAACATACAGACAAAAGAAGATAGGTGGTTTCTTACGGGCCCTTTCTGGTTAGTTTCTCTGGCTAGTTTTTTGGGCTATCAGACAAGTTCAACCAGTCCAGTCAGCTGATCACACTGATGGGGACAGTTGACGAAACCGGGTTGGTCTGGGGGGAGCCACTGTGGGGGTGGGCTGCAGGTGCTTTATGGCCACCTTTAAAACTTGTTTTGCTTTGATCGGTTTACCTAGAAAGCCATTGGAACCAACAACTTTAGCGCGTACCCGATCGGGAATGCTGTTGTTGTTGGTCATGATGATGACGGGCACATCTTGGAACGCGGAGATGCGGCGAATTTGTGCACAGAGCTCGTAACCATTGACAATGGGCATCACCAGATCGAGAAAAATCAGCTGAGGCTTAAGCTCGAGTAGCTTGGGTAGCGCCTGGAGAGAATCGGGAATGTTGACATAGCGATAGCCTGATCCTTGGAATAAGGTGGCCTGCGTTTGGCCATCGGCGGTATTATCGTCGACATAGGCTACAATTGGCCCGCGTGTTGTTGCTGCCTTTGTATCTGTTGCAGCGCTAAGCCCAGATATTGCAGTAGCTGGCAAAGATGGTGACTGGGAGAGTTTTGGCACCGATGGGACCTGATGGGGTGAATGGACCTTTAGGGTCAGGTCCTCTACATGCATGAGTTTGATCAAATCCCGACGGATGTGGGGGACCAGCGATTGGGTCAGGGTGGCGAGGGGCTGTTTGGTTTTTATTGCCAGGTCTCGCAGGGTGTGTTTACCATTGGCCAGCTTTTCTAAGGTTTGAAAGGCGGTGGGCGATGTCCGTTCTTGTAAAATCTCGGACTGTACAATGGTGGGCGCTAAATTTGGGCGATAGTCAATCAGGTTGGCTTGCTGCCAATTTTGCCAATCTTGTTGAACCTGCTCCCAAATCGGCTCACGATTTAGCCCAATGCAGGGGAAATTAGCGCCATTGCGTGGACTGGCTTTGTAGGTTAGCTTCGGTGTTGACGTTCTGAATTCAAGGGTGGCTCTGTGAACAATATCAAACAGAATTTCGGCTATACAGCCCCTGACAATTTTTGAAAAATGGTCTCGGCTAAATTTCTGATGCATGACCAGGTGCGCCACCATCTGATAGCTTTGAACCCGATGGCCAATCTCCTTAAGGGTGGTTGTGTTTAGCTCTGAAGAGTGTTTTAAAAACTGTCGATGCCAGCGACGGTTTGAATGGGTCCGAGCATTAGCCCACACTATTTGACCAACGAGAAAATATAAAAACCATTCACCCCCTGTATCTGTCCTAACTGTAAGGATGCCGGTAAACAAGCGTTCTTTTGCCTGCTGAATTTTTTGGTCGATCTCGTCAACAATAAACTGGTGTGACATGCTCGCGCGCTACCCTACATACAGCGGGCTGATCTATTTCTGTTGTCAACGCCTATGATAAGATGCACAAACCATCACCAAGCTGACAAATCCGTAGCTGGTGGAGTAATGGAATTGAATACACCCGTGTCTTCTATTACGAGCATAACCCGCAAGTAATACTCGTTCAAGCATGTTCTCTAGTTAAATTGATATGAACTGTAAACTCAGCTACATTAATCTGGCCCGACTGTACGTTTGCTCATAAGAACATGACGATATTGCATAGGCTTAAAATCGTCTTAAATCAGGCAGAAGAAATTCCTCGACAAAAGAAATTTTTAAATAACAGAAGGTTGGCAAAGGAAATCGTACCGAGGCGAAGCAATCCCGGTTTTAATCATTTTGACGGCTGCTTGATTAGAGAAAATCTTTTGATAAACGAATTTATCGCTCTTATGCGAAATTCTGACTGATAGCACCTGGTATCGAAGGGCATCCACAAGGGAGTGCCCTTACAAAATTGTCTATTTTTAATCGGGTTGAATGAATTCGGATTTGTTATGTAGGTCCGCTTGCTGTTAAAGGGACAACCTGAGCTGTTCAGCCTTAACATATTGAGTTTGGATGGTCACCCCCCACCCCCCCCCCTCCCCCTCCTCCCCCTCGCCCTCCTATGGTGACGGTTGTTAGGGGTTGCCCCTGCTGTCCTCGCAGCTGTACCAAATGGAGATTGCGAATTCTGGGTAAACCGCTGTCGTCGCGATATTTAACTTGGATAGGCCCTCGGAAAAATGTGCTGTTGGGGGGTGTTTCAAAAAACTGTAGTCCCGCTGTGGAGAGTTTGTCTTCTTTGATGGGGGTTTCAAAGGTAACGGTGACGGTTTGGGGGGTGTCGGTGGGGTTGTATAGCGGAAAGGCGAGGTTGTAGGCCACCCCGTAGTTACCGTGGGCCTGGTAGGCGGTGTCGTCGTAGCGCACTAGCATGGGGGCACTTTGATTTTGGTCCGTACCTAGCTGGCCCACATATAACGTACTCACCCCGTAGGAAACGGCTTGACCCGATGCTGGAATGGTGAGGATGTCGCTGCTGCCGTCATCGGCTACGGTAGCGGTCCAGCTGGCACCCTGGGCAACTCCGGTGACGTTACTATAGTTGTCCTGGGTCGGGTTTTCGGTGATGGGGGTGGGGATGCGATCGCGCGGTCCCGCCACCCCTGAATTGGTCACTATGGTTTCCCACTGGGCCAAGGACGGGGCCATCTCAGTGTCATTGCCGTCCACATTGGCAAATTCTGCCAAACTGGCCAGATAAACGGGGCCGCTGCTATCTAACTCTATGAGGGTGGAGCGGCCATTGATCGGTGGGTCAAATTCAGCCACCGGGATTGGCGCATTGAGCAAGAGGGCGTTGGCGCCGGGGGGGACCACCAGCTGTGATGGCAGCGTCGCCTGTCGTTGTCCCTGGATCAGATCGCCCATGACTCGACTACCGGGTCCGGCGAATACTGGGTTGCTGGGGGAGAAGGGCACCGCACTGGGCAATGATACAAATGGCGCATCGGGCTGGCTGAGATAGCTGGCCCCAGACAGTACATTCACCGTCACCGCGTCTACCCCAGGGTTATGGACCAAAATTGCCACATACATAGACCTGAGGTCGTCAGGATCGTCTGCCCTATAGACATGGTGAGCAAACACATCAACCCGGCCCTCAAAGGCAAAATCCAAATGGGCCTCTGGCTGTCCCATGCCTTCGGGGGGAAAGGTAGACAGCAAAATTCCTGGGTCACCCACGAGCTCGGGACTATTGCTATTAAACACAGGCACCGTATCTAACTGGGCCGGCAGCGGTCGCACCTCCTGGGGGCGGACAATCTGCTGGGGTACCTGGGCCATGGGAACAGAACTAAAAAACATGGGGATCGATTGCTATCAAATCAGCGAATAGGAGGACAATCGGTGTGGTTACTTGGGAGGATGACGCCATCTGCAAAATGTTGTCACACTCCGAAGCCACATTACAGTCTGAGCAGATCGGTTCATGCCTGCGCTCAGCCACGATAGACAATCACCCTACCGCATTCAAATACTCAACAATTTTTAGAAAGTCAAACTCAAGCACCGCCTGGTTTGCCTGGGTCATCAACGGCACATGGACAAATAGGGCCGTCGTTCTTTGCTGTTCCACATGGCGCAACACCCGATAGTAGAGGCGATTGCACACAAAGTTACCGGCATCGTAGCTAATGCGGGTGTGGATCGTTTTTTGGACTAGGGTGTGAAGGTCGATCGGTGTGGCTAGCCGCTGCTCTTGCTCGGTGCCCCACTGCTCTACGGTCAGTGTTTTACGTGTTTCCGCCATGCCGCAGCAGATCACAACCTTGGGCCGATATTGCACGATGTGGCTGATCACCTGGATGGGAGCCAGGTCAAAATTGACCGGTAGCCAGCGTAGCGGCATAACATTTTGTGGCAGCCTGGCACTGACCTGTTGCACCAGTACATCACTTGTATTGATGGCTTGGTGAGCTTTCCAGGGACGAAAGCTGGTGATGAGTATCGGTGCCGCTGCTAATTTTTCCACTGCTTGCTGCCCGCGAATTTCTCAAATTCATTTTTGATACAGTACCAGTCCTGCAAGACTTTCCGGTTATGACCTAACATTATTAAGTTAGTCAATATGATGTTGCTGATTTGATGGCCAATTCTTGGCAATTGTTAAGGAATTGACGCCTTAAGTCCATTCGCAACGCCCATAGTAATCCGCGCCCAAGGAACCCCTAAGGCAATGACCGCCACTGTCCCCACCCTATCGAGCCAGTACGATCCTTCCCAAACCGAATCCAAGTGGCAGGCCGCTTGGGAAGATAATGCTGTGTTTAAGGCCGATCCAGACCATGGTGGGGAGCCGTTTTGTGTGGTGATTCCACCGCCCAATGTTACGGGCAGTCTCCACATGGGTCATGCTTTTGAGAATGCGCTGATTGATACCCTGGTGCGCTACCAGCGGATGAACGGTCGTAACGCTCTGTGGCTGCCGGGGACTGATCATGCCAGCATCGCGGTGAGCGCAATTTTAGATAAGGAGTTGCGATCGCAAAACAAAACCCGCAAAGACATTGACCGAGACGACTATCTAAACCGGGCCTGGCAATGGAAAGAAGAATCTGGCGGCACCATCGTCAACCAGCTGCGCAAACTGGGCGTATCGGTAGACTGGACCCGTGAACGATTCACCATGGACGACGGGCTATCAAAAGCCGTCCTCAAAGCCTTTACTAAGCTCTATCAAGAAGAACTGATCTATCGCGGCAACTACATGGTGAACTGGTGCCCCGCCAGCCAGTCAGCGGTGTCAGATGTCGAAGTTGAAAACAAAGACGTAGACGGCAGTCTGTGGCATTTCCGCTATCCGCTAACCGACGGCTCTGGCCATGTGGAAGTCGCCACCACCCGTCCAGAAACCATGCTGGGGGATACGGCAGTGGCCGTAAACCCAGAAGATGAGCGCTACCAGGAAATGGTGGGTAAGACCCTAACCCTGCCCCTAGTCGGTCGCGAGATTCCCATCATTGCCGACAGCTATGTGGACAAAGAATTTGGTACCGGCTGTGTCAAGGTCACACCGGCCCATGACCCCAACGACTTTGCCATGGGTGAGCGCCACAATCTGCCCATGATCACCATCATGAATAAAGATGGGTCGATGAACGAAAACGCGGGTCGGTTTGAAGGTCTAGACCGGTTTGAAGCCCGTAAGCAGGTCGTCACCGCCCTAGATGAAGCAGACGCGCTGGTGCGGATCGAACCCTATCAGCACAGCGTTCCCTACAGCGACCGGGGCAAAGTGCCCATAGAACCGCTGCTATCCACCCAGTGGTTTGTTAAAATCCGCCCCATGGCGGACAAGGCATTGGACGCCCTAGACAATCACCAATCCCCCAAATTTGTCCCCGAACGCTGGACCAAGGTTTACCGCGACTGGCTCGTGAACCTGCGGGACTGGTGCATCTCCCGCCAGCTCTGGTGGGGGCACCAAATTCCGGCCTGGTATGCCGTTAGCCAAACCAACGGTGAGATTACCGACTCCACCCCGTTCTTTGTGGCTGAGTCAGAAGCAGAGGCCCGTGCCAACGCCATCGAACAGTTTGGCGACGGTGTGGAGCTAAAGCAGGACCCCGACGTCCTAGACACCTGGTTCTCCTCGGGACTGTGGCCGTTTTCCACCATGGGTTGGCCCGATGAGACCGCCAAAGACTTTCAAACCTACTATCCCACAACAACCCTAGTTACCGGGTTTGACATTATCTTCTTCTGGGTAGCCCGCATGACCATGATGGCCGGGCACTTTACCGACACCATGCCCTTTGAGACCGTGTATATCCACGGATTGGTGCGGGATGAGAAAAACCAGAAAATGTCGAAATCCAAGGGTAACGGCATTGACCCCCTGATCTTGATCAACAAGTACGGCACCGATGCCCTGCGCTATACCCTGATCCGTGAGGTAGCCGGAGCCGGTCAGGACATTCGCCTGGACTATAACCGTAAGACCGACGAATCCTCTTCGGTTGAAGCCTCGCGCAACTTTACCAACAAACTGTGGAACGCCTCTCGGTTTGTGATGATGAACCTGGGAGGCGCCACCCCCGAGAGTTTGGGTGAGCCTGACGTCAACAAACTTGAACTAGCGGACCGGTGGATTTTATCAAAGTTTAATCAGGCCGTGGAACAGACTCGGGCCGAATTGGATAAATATGGCATGGGCGAGGCCGCCAAAACCCTCTATGAGTTTACCTGGGGAGACTTTTGCGACTGGTATATTGAGCTGGTCAAACCCCGTCTTTACGGCAAAGATGAAGACTCCAAGCAGGTGGCAAAACAAACCCTAGCTTTTGTCCTGGACGGCATTCTTAAACTGCTACATCCATTTACACCCCATATCACAGAGGAAGTGTGGCACACCCTGACCCAAGCGGGTGACGATAGCTACTTAGCGATGCAACCCTACCCTGTCGTTAGGGCTGAGCTAGTCGATGCTGATCTAGACAAAGACTTTGACCTGTTGATTGGCACTATTCGCACCATTCGCAATTTGCGAGCCGCGGCTGGTGTAAAACCCTCAGCCAAGATTGAGGCAATTTTAAAGACCGATGATGCCAATGAAGTACGCATTCTGAGCGCCACCCAGGTCTACCTAAAAGATACGGCCAAGGTGGAAACCCTCACCATTGCCGGTACTACATTGATGAGTGCCCCAAAGGCATTGACCGAGACAGCGGCTGAACCACAACAGCAGGACTTGTCTAAAGAAGGCGAATCTGACGGGCTACCCGAGATTGACTGGGGCGATGGCATCGACGCTATTCAAACCCTGATAAAACATCCGTTAGGTTACATGGGCCAGACCTATAACGCGGCTAAAAAGCCAGCCTCTGTTGTTTTCTTACTGCTCCTGACGGGAATTGGTCTCAGGTTGGCCGCTGCCGTTATTGCTGGCATCACCTCCCTGCCGCTGGTGGGGCGATTCTTTCAGATGATCGGTGTGGGTTACACCGCCTGGTTTGGTGGCCGCTATCTGCTCAAAGCTGACAATCGTCGCCAGCTTTGGGGAAATACGACCGGTTTTTGGGATGAGGTGGTTGGTAACCTGAGCGGGGATGGCACTGAGCCAACGGATCTGGCAGGGGCCACAGAGACAATGGAGATACCTGCCGACACCCGACAGATGTTTGCCGGTGTCTTTGGTACGGTACAGGTGCTGATCCCGTTGACGGGGCTGGTTGATGTGGAAGCCCTAAAGCAAAAAATCGAAAAGTCTTTGGCCAAGGTAGAAGGTGAGATGAAGTCGATTAGCGGTCGTCTAGGAAATAAAGGATTTGTGGATAAGGCACCTGAACGTGTAGTCCAGGAGGCACGGGATTCTTTAGTGGAAGCGGAGACCCAGGCAAAGTTGCTCAAAGAGAGATTGGCAATGCTGTAGAAAAAAAGAGCCGTTTAGCTGGGTGAACTCACCCAGCTAAACGGCTCATCCATCAGAGAGTAGGTTGTTAAAGCCCATCTAAGCAGGCATATTCAGACCGCAGTGACTACAGCGCCAGGAGATTTTTCCTGAGGTTACGTGACGCAGCAAAACATTAGAACAACAAAGGCAGGTCTGTCTCTGTGCTGTAGGTTCTTCTTCTAGCTTTGAAACTGGAACTCGTTGTTCAAAACGAGTAAGTGCTACCAAAGATTTCATGGAACTAAATTGTTAAAGTTTTTTTATTAAACACAGTTAGCTGTAGATGTAGCCGTTATCACCTAGAGCGTTTAGGGACTACGCGTGACGTGAACATAGGTGTGCCAAACTCTACTGTCCGTCAAATAACAACACAGTGACCATCCGACAAATACAGCAATCGACGAATGTATCCGTCGATTGCCAGTCAGGTTAGCCGTGATGATTTGAGGCTCCCAGAGATATGCATTGTCTGCCCTAACTAACCCGACAGAGGCAGTCCTACAGCTGTGTTGGGTGGGGAAGGGGATAAAAAAGGGTGCTCGAGCCGATTCGGAGTATCGGCTTAAACCGCTGAGGTTTCCTGCAATGAGTCAGGATCTACGTAGTGGCAGGTGGTATTGTCTTGGCAAATCAAAGCCCAACCTGATTTGTCAATGCCCATCAGCTTGTAAGCACTGTCCTGAACAAAGTAGCCCTTGTGGTTGCGGGTACCTGATTTAACTTCAAGGTTGTAAGCGTCTGTATTAATCATTGGGTTTCTCCTAACGGAATGTAGTAAGTGTTAAGTTAAATAAACGCGATTTATACGTTTCGTTCCTTGAATAACTTAAGCTTATCGTTAAAATCACCCAATGTTCATTAAGTTCTGTTAGTTCTTAACAAACGAGTTTTTAACAAAGCTGACGAACGGTAGCTCCAGGCTCTGTCAGTAAGCGTTAGCAGCCCATAGATCAACAGCCCTGCTCTCTTAACCCAATCTCTTTCAAACTGTTTTCAGAACAAAGTTGAAGCTGGCTCTTTTGGTGTCGCCGCCATCGTCAACTGTCATCAAAAGGGCGGGGTCAAACAAAAAGTCGTTTTGATTTGTTGCGGATTCTTCTGGAAAATAAAGCTGTGTTGTCAGCACCGGCTGGTTAGCGGCCTGGACCTTGATGTGAAAATGGCGAGTACGTCCAGGATAAATGCCTGGAACAATCGTCTCGATGCGATACTGTCCGTCGGCGTCGGTAAACTGATGACCGCGAAACTGGTAGCCCTCGTTGTCATACTCGCCCCGGTCATTAGTGTGCCAACAATCGACTAAAGCACCCGCGATGGGTCTGCATTCTGACGACAGCACCTGACCGGTAACAACAATCGGAGTTCCAGAAAATCCTGGCTCTAGTAAGGACGTTCGCTGTGGAGAGTCAGGTGTGTAGAACGGTCCTTCGGTTTGAGGGGGTGTCGTTAGATCTTTCCCACAGGCAGGTGTAGCTGGCAGGACAGTATTTTTGTGTGAGAATGGCCGACTACAGGCTGCCACCAACGAGACCAGCGTCAAAGGCCCCATACGCAAGAGGGTGCGACGTGTGAAGCGGTGTTTTAATCGTGGTCTCAACATGTGATTGGCCGATAGTTGTATGTATGGATAGCACCGTGGACTTGCTATTTACAAGGATACTCCTAAGTTCTGCTGACTATCGCTATCAGTATCCGAGACATTGGCCGTCGATGCTGATGACGAGACATCTGATTTGGTAGGAGCGTTTGGTTCAAAGGATAGTTGAGACTCTGGAGCGGCTGTTAGATCTTTTTGGAAAAATCCGTCTACGCTTTTCTTCCAGGTAGTGTAGACGTTATTGATGCGAGTACGCCACTTTTGTCTGTTTTGTTCTGCTTTTTCGGTAAACCAGGAAAATACGAGCAGATCGAGCAGTAGTTCTACGCTCCTGACTAGGGTCAACAAGAAACCCTTGAGCAGGTTGTAATGGATTAGATAGTAAGGGGTAAATAGAATTGCAGAGAACCAGAGAAGATTATCAAAAACTTCTTTATCTAGGTTGAAAGAGATGCTGACGTGGACGCGCAGTAGGGTGTACCACAGTGACACGACAACCAGGGTGCTGACGGCAAACCCGATAATTCCTTCGGTTTTCTGCCATAGAAACTTTAGAAAATTCTTAGATGAGGTCCATATAATCCCGGCGAAGCCAACGGTTAGAGCGCCGTAGGTGGCGATATTGGTCCAGTCCAGTTCACCGAGGTCGCCGACCATAGATGTGTCGATCTGCTGTAGCAAATCGAGCAGAGATTGCAGCATTGTTTACTCCTGAAAAAAGTTCTTCTGTTGTAGAAATAGGGGGTGACTATCCCCGAGGTGTTTTGACCCTTATTTCTGTAACAGGATAGCGTCTGGGATAGATGCTTGTGAGGTGCGGATTGCCCTAAAGCTGGAACTGCCCCAGAAAGAATCTGAACTGTTGCTGCGTTTGCCAAATATAGTCTGTGGGATTCCACAGGTCCCTTAGACCATAGTCAATTAGCTGCGCTGGCACTAGCCGGTCTCGCCTTTCTACGAGCATCATTTGCTCTAAAATCCATGGATCGCGGGAGTATTCTGGATGACCGGAGAATACGAGAATATGACCGTCTAGAATCCAGCCCAAGTAGTCTGTTACGCCGCTGGTGCCCAGGGAGACGGCCCCAGGAGGGAGTTGCAGGACACCGTCATTGTGATGGACATGGATGGTATAGGCGGTACGGTCGATGCCGAAATAGGTTTGGGCTGCTTCGGTTAGCTGAATGGTAACGGCGGATAGTTCGGTGCCGGGGGGATTTTTTCCCACCTTGCCGCCGAGGGCCTGGGCGACGATCTGGGGGGCAAAGGAAAAGCCGGACAGTCGGACCTTTTGCTGATGGTAGTCTCGAATGACCTGGCCCAGATGAATGACCCAATCGTCCTGGTCGTAGGCAGCACTGGCGGAACCGGAGATTACAATACCGTCGAGGCTAGCTAGCTCCTGGGGGGGGGGATAGGGAAACTTACGGGGCTCAAATTTGATCAGGTCTACAGTGGTTATCTCTACAACGCCCAGGTAGTCTGGCTGGCTTTTTTGGCAGACATCGGTAAAGAGCTGCTGGTGCATGTCGTAGAAACCGTCGGGGTAGCGGTCTAAAATCTCGGGTGCCCACCAGCGGAGGTCGTCGGTGCCGACATCAAAGCTGGCTAAGCGCAGGGTGTGGGATGGCATAGTGGATTAGTCAGGGGAGTTTTGACAGACGGGGGAGTCTTAACCGACGAGGGCATCTTGGCAATAGTCGGCTAAAAACGGGGTGCGATAGCCAGTTTGAGACCACAGGACGGGGTAATAGCTTTCGGCGATGTCTAAGCTCCCCTGTTGGCGATAGCGCTCAAAAATATAGCCGTTGCCAACGCCGGGTAGTTGGAATTTGGCATGGCCGGCCAGGGAACTGATGGCAAGACTGCGCCTTGTTTTGGTGGCGCTGGGATTGTTGCCGGACCCACGCCAGAGATTGCCATGGAGAAAGACGGCACTACCGGGGGGGAGAACAATGGGAACAATCTGGGGTGATTGAATGCCCGCTGCTTGGGCGGCCTGCCACAGGGGGGTGCGGTAGTCTTCTTGGGGAGCGTGGAGAAAACGCACCTGATCGGTACAGTCCCAGAAATGGGAACCGGGAACAATTTCTAAGGAACCGGTCTTGAGGGCTACATCACTGAGGGCAATCCAGCAGGTAACGGTGGCGGGTGGCGCAATGCAGGAGGTGTAGGTATTGTTGCGATGGAAATAGACTGCGGGGGCATTGGGGGGTTTGATCCAACAGGTGTCGAAACCGTAGCGGGCTGAGCCCCAACCCATAAGGGTGGCGTTGATTTGGGCGATTTTAGCGGAGAGGGTAAAGCTGGCGAGGGTTCGATCGCAACGCCAAAGCCCGGTCATTTGCTGGGTGGCATTGGGCTGGCTTAACCCCGGACGACCGTACCATTCATCGGGATAGATGCCGGTTTCAAACTGGGTATTAAACAGAGGATCAAAGCGTTCGCTAATTTGAGTAACTTGGTCAGGGGTTAATATATTATCAAAAATAAGATACCCATGCTGATGGAACAGCTCTATCTGGGCGGGGGTAATGTCGAGCGGCGGCACTTGCCCTAGGGCAGCGGGTTCTGACGGTGAGGGTTTCATGGTGAGGGGTTTATGGTCACTGGTCCAAGCTGTTGGCGGGACGACTATCTAAAAACGGGGTCCGATAGCCGTCTTCGCGCCAGGTAATGGGAAAAAAGCTTTCATCCATGGTGTCATCGCCGTGGCGACGATATTTGCCCGCAATGTAGCCACCAGGGACATAGGACCCAAAGGGTTTAAACCGAGCAGCGGCGGGGACATAGGCCAGCACCATACTGCGGCGCACAACATCCATCATGTTTGGCCCGGAGCCATGCCAGGTGTTGCCATGGTGAAATACGCCGCTGCCGGGGGCGAGACTAAGTTGTACTACCTCAGGGCTATCGACGCCAGCTTGCCGAGCGGCCTGCTCCATTTCTGAGCGATAGCTTTTGTTTTGGTTATGAAATTCGGGTACGGCTTCGGAAAGCTGCCAGCGGTGGGACCCCCGCGCATATTCGATGGTGCTGGCCCCAGCGACGGCATGGCTAAGGGCAATCCAACAGGTGATCACCCCGGGCGGGGTGTGGTAGTTGATGTACATGGAGTCCTGGTGCAGGGTGGTTTCTTTGGCCCCACCGGGCTTTTGCCAAATGCCATCGGCCAGCAGTCGGGCACCGTTCCAGCCCTCTAAGGTGGCAGCCATCTGGGCAATTTTGGGCGACATCATGGCAGAGAAGAGGGTGCGATCGCATTTCCACACCCCGGTCATTTGCCCCGCGGCCCCTGGTTTACCCAAGTAAGGATTCCAATGCCACTCATCAGGGTATACCCCCGTTTCAAACTCTCCTGCAAATAATGGATCAAATCTCTCCACCAGACCGGCCACTACATCTGGTGCCAACAGGTTCTCAACCACCAAAAACCCATCGTGGTGAAACTGTTCGATTTGCTCGGCGCTGCGCGGTGATTTTATAATTGTCTCCATAGCAATTTCCCCCTAATAAATCTCTAAATATTCGGCCACTTCCCAATCGGTAATATGGTCATGAAATCTGTCCAGCTCAAACGCTTTTACGGTGCCAAACAGCTGACAAAATTCTGTACCCAGCAAATCTTGCATGGGACCATCGGCAGCCAGGGCATCTAGGGCCGCATCTAGGGTTTTTGGAAACGATTTCAGGCTCGGATCATCCTCACTGGGACCATCGGTCATGGGCTGGAGCGTCGGCTGTTCTTTAATGCCCAACAGACCGGCAGCTAAGGTGGCCGCGGCGCTCAAGTAAGGGTTACTCAGACCGGACGCTGCGCGCATTTCCAGATGGGTTTGGTCATCTTGGGTGGCTTTTACCCGCACCATGGCGGTGCGATCTTCGATACACCAGCTAATGTTGGAGGGTGCGAAGGTGTGGGGTT
>CALBPH010000487.1 GCA_937899365.1 uncultured Leptolyngbya sp. | reverse complement strand
TCTTTGCTGAATGCAGACTTCGGAACCTTCCACGGCGAGTCCCCTCAAGCTTGAGACGGGGCTAGACTCCAACACCGATGGCTTTGATCGCCACGAGCCCCCCGAGCAGTCGCTGATCGATGCTTGCGTACACTGTGGTTTTTGCCTGACCACATGCCCTAGCTATCGAGTCATTGGGAAAGAAACTGACTCGCCTCGGGGTCGCATTTATTTAATGGATGCCATCAATAAGGGGGAGGCTGACCTGACTGAGGCGGCGGTGAGCCACTTTGATTCTTGCTTGGGCTGTTTGGCCTGCACCACGGCCTGTCCGTCCGGGGTGCAATATGACCGGCTAATTGATTCGGTGCGATCGCAAGTCAACCGCAATCACCCGCGGTCGCTTCCAGCCCGAGCCCTACGAGGGCTGATCTTCTCCCTATTTCCCTACCCCGATCGCATTCGTCTGCTGCTTAGCCCCCTAGCCCTATACCAGTGGCTGGGGGTTTCTAAGCTAGTGCGCAGCACGGGTCTGCTCGATCGCTGGTCGCCACAGCTGGCCGCCATGGAATCCATCCTGCCGACGGTCACTCCCCAGTGCTTCCAAGACAATCTGCCGGAAACCGTACCGGCTCAAGAACCAAAACGCTATCGAGTCGGTATGATTCTCGGCTGTGTACAGCGGGTGTTTTTCTCAAATGTAAACGAGGCCACAGCCAGGGTTCTAAGCGCCAACGGTTGCGAGGTGGTTATCCCCAAAAGCCAGGGATGCTGCTCCGCCCTGCCCTCTCACCAGGGGGAAACCGACCAGGCACAGGCTCTGGCCCGTCAAATGATCGATAGCTTTGCCGATACCGAGGTGGACTACATCATCATCAATGCCGCTGGCTGCGGTCACACCCTCAAGGACTACGGCCATATCCTCAAGGACGACCCTGACTACCGCGAACGGGGCATCGCCTTTAGCAACAAGGTGCGCGACGTCCAGGAATTTTTGGCTGAGGTGGGTCTGAGTGCCAAACTCTCTGCCCTGAGCGATCAGCCACTCAAGCTGGTATACAAAGACGCCTGTCACCTACGGCACGGCCAGGGCATTACCCAGCCACCGCGTCAGCTGCTCCAACAAATTCCTGGGGTTACCTTAACCGAACCCATGGATGCCGCCCTCTGCTGCGGTAGTGCCGGTGTCTACAACATGCTGCAGCCTGACGTCGCTAACGAACTGGGGCAGATGAAGGCCACAAATTTGGTGAATACCGGAGCCAGCTTGATTGCGTCGTCGAATCCGGGCTGTGCGCTACAGATTCAGAAACATTTAGCTCAGCAGGGCCAGACAGTGCCCCTAATGCACCCAATCGAACTACTGGATCGATCCATTGCTGGGGAACAACTGGAGTAAGACAATACGTCCTTTGATAGAGATTAGATGAGTATCCTGCCATAACGTTCGGATAGGCTGGCAAGGGCGAGTAGTGAGTAAATAATGGATACGGGCGGCAACCGGTTTAGACCAAAATGTTAATCTCAACAAGTGACTAACTAAGACTCGCCGTCTGGGGCAGGGTAACAATCATCGCTGATGCAGTAGAACAATCTAGGGGCAATGGGTAATCTTCTGCACGCTATTCTCTCTCTCAACGCATATCTGCCCCAACCGCACTGCTATCTGTGGCAACTGCCATGGAGCAGTTTCTATGGCGGCAGCAGCGTGGTGATTGCCCTAGCTTATTTTGTGGGGCCCCTGACGTTCTTGTATTGCGTCCGCAAGCGCTATCCCGACCTGGTGTCCCTCCGAGCCTTTTGGCTACTGGGGATACTGATGACCCTCTGCGGCACTGGTTATTTGCTAGATGTGGCAATGGTATGGTATCCCACCTATCGGGCAGCTACCATAGTACGCGCCTTAACCGCAGTGATATCAGTTTGCACAGCATTTGAACTGATCAACCTGCTGCCTAAATTTCTAGCCCTCAAAACCCCCTCAGAACTCGCTGCTGTCACCCAGCGTCTTAAAACTGAAATTTATCGCCGTCGCGATACCCAAACAGCTTTTTATGGTCTGGTTAGCTGCACATCTTTAGCCACCGGAGAAGACTACTTTTCCTCATTGGTCGTCAGCCTGGCGATGATCCTCAATGTACGCACCGTCATCCTATCCGAACGGCTGAACCCCGATTCACTAGATCTGCGTACCCTAGCCGTGTGGCATCAGGATCAGTTTCAAGACAGCTCTACGCTCACAGCGACCTACACCCCCTGTGGTAAAGCCATCAAAACCGGCACCATTCAATACTGTCCAGAGCTGGAACTGCCATCAGACCATCCCATGGCCCACCAGGGGTTTACCACCTATCTGGGGGTGCCCCTATTGGATGGCCCAGAAAAAGTACTGGGCACCCTATGCATCCTCCATGATGGCCCCTTGGAAGATTTAGAAATGGCTAAATCCTTTTTACAGGTATTTGCCTCTCGCTCCGCTGCCGAACTCAAGCGACATCAAGCAGAACAAGCCTTATCTAACGCCTATGACGATCTAGAACGACGCATTCAACAACGCACCGTTGAATTGCAAAAGGCCAAGGATACGGCAGAGATTGCGAACCAAGCCAAGAGTACGTTTCTCGCCAAAATTAGCCATGAGCTGCGGACGCCCCTCAATGCCATTTTAGGCTTTACCCAGCTAATGTCTGAAGACTCCAGTCTGTCGTCGGACCACAGCCATGCCTTAGATATTATTGATGCCAGTGGCTCTCACCTGCTGGACTTGATCAACAATATTTTGGAGCTGACCAAGCTAGAGAATGGCCATACGAGTTTGCAACCCAGCACCGTAGATATTAAAACGCTGCTCTACCAGATTGGCTGCATGTTGCAACTCAAGGCCAAGGACCAGGGACTAGACCTCAAGGTGGACTGTGGTGGCACCAGTAGCGATCCCGCCCTGAAGGTTCACCCAATTCCTCCCTACGCCTATATTGATGCCAGCAAACTGCGGCAGATTGTCCTTAACATGCTGGACAATGCGATCAAGTACACCCAGGCAGGACAGGTAGTGCTTAAAGCCTATGCTATTTCCCACAACGACACGGTGCAGCTAGGTCTAGAAATCTCGGACACCGGCTCTGGCATTAGCCCGGCTGAACAACGAAGAATTATTAATCCGTTTTATCAGTCCTACACCCTATCCACCGTTCACGATGCC
>CALBPH010000486.1 GCA_937899365.1 uncultured Leptolyngbya sp. | reverse complement strand
TACGTTTAATACAAACACCAACGGTCCTGGCTAATCTACAGAAAAATACAATAAGGCGATTGCACTTAAATAAGCACCTGCTGACCAACCGTAGTTGCCCATTGGGGTAAGGTGTCAGAAGGATGTTAATCAACTTGATAGGGTGCCAGCGTATCCTTATCGACGGCAATGCCTTTCCCATAGACCTGGCTCATATTATGAACAATGGGATTGAAACCCTTCCAAATCATGTTGCTGACCCACTGAAAAACAGTTTCGATAGAATTGAGAATCGCTCCATTGCAACATTGTTCTAATGCTGCCCAACAGCCCTCAACAGGATTGTATTTACTGTGGCAGAGTGGATAATAAATTACTCAAGGGTCAGTCCCATATCTCTTGAAAAGGAGACCATTCGCTTGATAAATTGGGTGCGGTCCAAGCGTGTAGCTCCGCCACCATCCAAATTAATTGCCAGGGTGTGGGTTTCAAGATAATTAGGCTGATTATCAGCCCACCCATGGTCTAAACAGTCCACATCAACGCTCTTCTCTTAATCTATTGATCGCTCAGACAACGACACTTCCAACGGCAAAATCCATTGCGCTGGTGCTAACGACTGCCGTTCTTTTGACAAATCCACCATCGGATCAATCAGTCGTTGTTCTTCCCTGCCATTTAACGACGCAAACGCCTCAGCCCTAACCTCAATCGAGTCCTTATCCGCCCCACCAATATCCTCAGCAATAATGTGACTCAGCTGCAAAATCATATCCGGTCGAGCCGCCATTTTTCGCACCTGCCAACGGGGCAAAATATCATACGGATCTAGATAGCTCACCGTCCCATCCAGCGTATTCGTAATCACAAATCGCACATCGGCATCCTTAGACCGAAGCTTCATATGCCAGGCAAACCGATGGCCTTCCTCAGTCCAGTTCGCATTACCTGGATAGAGATAATGGCGAAACGGCAACAACAGCTGTAGGGCCAGATAGATTCCCAGCAAGACTAGCGTCAGCGTATGTCTGGGTGTTAGCCGAGCTGGCTGAGCCTGATGGTGATTACTCAAGTGTTTTTGCGAAGCGGTTGGAGGCCCCCCTAGCCCCAGCCGCACTAACCGTCGTGGCCAGTCAGAATCGAAAAAGCTTGCCGTGGCCGCAATCATAAACCAGGGAAAAATGCCAATATCAAAAAGTCTGACATTCATTAAATGAAAGGTTAACGCCGCCATAAAGGCAAACGGGCGACTGCGTCGCCAGAACAAAAACGGCACCACCAACAAATCTAACAACAGTCCCCCATAGCTCAGACAGTAAACCATCCACTCCTGAGTAAAGAAAGAGCCAATCACTGGAAAATCTGTGCGTGCAGCCATCCACATACGCATCGGTTCACCCTGTAACCAATCGCTGTTGATCTTCGCAAGACCGCCATAAAAGTAAGGAATACCAACCTGTATCCGTAAAAGCCAAAGTGCCCAGGCAGGGGCTGTCTGCGTCCGCATACCAGGACGACGCCAGGCATCAATGGAAAACGCTCGGTGGGCGGGAACAAAAATCAGTAAAAAGCTAATCAGGCAGATGAGATAAAAGTGATTGAGATAGCGAGCTTTTTCTAATAGAAAAATATAGGTAAAGCCGAGAAAAAAAAGCACCGTGCTGAAGCGATACCAAAACCCTAGAACAATAAAGACCGCCAGGGTACCCAATCCCCAAAAATGGAGATACATCCCCTGCCCCGGCAAGGGATGAAACCATTCAAAGCCAACGTAGGGAAAATTTAGCATGGGTTCGATCCAATATCGGGCAATCCAGCCTCGGTCAAAATAGCGCCACACTTCCCAAAGCATGATGCCACCAAAAACAATCCGAAAATAAACCAGAATGGCTATGTCAACTGGAGCAAAAAGAGAAGGCCACAGGTTTTTAGGAGACAAAAATGCAGAGAGATTTAACGTTTTGTGACGATTGGTGGGCTGAAGGCGTCCCATGATTTCCTAATCTTGCTCGGTTCGTTACTGTTATAGCCCACCGTTTGCCATAGCACCCATAGCTACTGCTCAGACTAGAGACTGAGTTTTCTATTTCAGACTCACCAGGTCTTTAATATTGAGCCAGTTGTAATGATGAAGCAGGGCAGGTATACCCACAAACAAGAGTAAGAAAATCGCTGCCAGACTGGCCATGGCTGGGCCACTGAGCTGTAAACTACCCCCCAGGTAGGTGAGCAGCAATGTAGAGGGCACCATGCCAACGAATGTGGCGCTGGCATAGACAGGCAGCGACAGACCTGCGATGCCTGCCCCATAGCTAACCAGGTCAAAGGAAAAGACGGGCAGTAGTCGGGTAGCAAAAATCAGCCAGCCCAGGTAGCGCTGACCAGTGGCAAAGCGAAGGGTTTTACCGGTGAGGGTAACGACAATGGATTGCCCCATGGTTTTGCCAAGCGCATAGGCGATCAGGGCACCGCTAAACCCACCGATGACGGTGTAGATACCAGCGAATAGGGGATCCCATAGGGCACCGGCGGCAACAGCCAGCGGCGCGCCAGGAATTTGGCTAATGACGACAGAGAGAGTGATGACGACAATATAGAGCAGTGGTCCCCACGGTCCCATGCGTTCCATAGTGGAGGGTAATGATGCCGGGTCGAGCAGCCGCAACACTTGAGGCTGCTGCCATAATAGATAAACAACGGCTAGGGTAGCTGAGATAAGTGGTAGGCCTACGAACCATATTCCGTAACTTGGGACGATTGCTTTGCTATGGCTCATTTTGAATCACTCTGCTCAAGTCACCATTGAGCATCGCAGGGATGACTGAAAAGCAGCTAAGCGTCTTCTGAACAATCCCTAAGAAAGCCATGTGACCTTGGTCACACCGTTAACGTCTGGGACGCAAGGAAGGACATATTTGTTAGAAGGGACCCGCCGAAGATATCGTCGGTAAGGACTAGCGCCGTGAAGGACTACAGTGTTTGCAAACTGAAGGCATGGAGGCATGGAGACCGCTATCACCGGTGTGGATAGTCAAAACCCGAATGGTGCTGTTGCTCTATATCAGTATTAGTCGGTTGGCTTTTCAGAAGACTTCCGCTCAACGGTTTTCCGCAAAGCGGTAGCTTCTGAGGTTTGTTGAGCCTATAAGGGGCAATTAACCATCCCGGGTCTAGAGCTGCTCCCACAACACTTTGATACCATC
>CALBPH010000485.1 GCA_937899365.1 uncultured Leptolyngbya sp. | reverse complement strand
GAAGATAAGTGGGTCTTCCAGGCAATGCAGGCCGGCGCCAAGGGTTATGTGGCTAAGGATAAGCTCGTGACCCAGCTCCATGACGCACTCCGTAGCATTCTCCAAGATGAAGTCTATCTAGACCCAGAGTTGGCCACCGGATTTTTCCGGCTGTTCCACGCCCATGCCCTAATGAACCGCCAGGCCCGCGATGCTGTGCGGCTCACCGAACGTGAACAGGAGGTGCTGCGTTGGCTGGTGCAGGGGGACTCAAATGAGACGATTTCCAAAAAAATGTTTATCACCATTGCAACGGTTAAGGCTCATCTGACCGCTATTTTTGACAAGCTCAAGGTACGCAGTCGCACCCAGGCCATTGTCAAGGCCATTAAGCTGGGGCTGGTGGATGCCTGAGGCGAGTGCTGCCCGTCAATGGGAGTTGGTTTTTGAGTGGTAGCTCTTTATCTTAGTAACACCGATAAAACGGTAACCGGCTCAAAATAATTTTCTTTCTCCGTGCGCTCTACCTTTCATAATCCCCTGCCTCGCCTGCGTCGTTACTACCAAGAAATTCTTAGCCTATTGGGCAATACTCCCCGGCTGATTCAGCTGGTGTGGTCAGCGGCTCCGGTGTGGCTCATCCTAAATATTGGGTTGACCTTGATCAGTGCGCTGATACCAGTGGCCCAGCTGTATGTCGGTAAGCTGGTGATAGACCAGGTGGTGCTGAGTCTGGCGAACGGCACGGTTGGGTTTACACCAGAACTATCACTGCTAGTCATCGCTGGATTTGGGCTGTTGCTGCTGCGCGAAGTACTGACCCAGCTCAGTGGCTATGTCAATCGTATCTTGAGCGATCAGTTCTTGCTCCATGCCAATGTACAGCTGCTTCAGCAGGCGATGCGGCTAGATTTGGCCCATTACGAATCCTCTGAATTTCACGATGTGCTCAACCGGGCTCAGCAGAGCGGCAGTAACTATCCGCTGCGGGTGGTGGAACTATTGTCACGACTGCTGGGGTCGATGACGCGGCTGCTGGGACTGCTGACCCTGCTACTACGGTTTAACCCGGGTGTGATGGCGCTGTTGTTGGTCAGTGTGTTGCCCACATTTTGGGTGGGAATTCGCTATTCCCGTCGGCGGTTTTGGATGAACCGTCGCCAGACACCGTCCCGTCGTTTAGCAGACTATTTCTACAAGGTGCTGACCGATCCTCAATATGTGAAAGAGGTACGGCTGTTTAACCTGGGGCAGCACATGGTCAATCAGTACCGCACCATTCGGCAGGAGTTTATCCAAGAGTCGCGCCGACTGGCGGGGCAGCAATCCCTTGCCCAGCTGAGTATTGAGCGGTTGGGGGGCATTGGCTTTTATGGAGCCTATGGTTTGGTGCTATGGCAAACCATAGGTGGACTGGTTACCCTGGGCGATCTCACCCTATATACCGGAGCATTTCAGCAGGCCCAGGCGCTGATTGAGTCGATCTTGCTCAGTCTGGCCACACTCTATGAATATAATCTCTATGTCTCTCAATATTTTGAGCTGTTGGATATCTCTCCCCAGGTGAGGAGTCCCCAATCTCCTCAGCCGTTCCCTAAACCCATGGGGCAAGGGCTGAGCTTTCAAGGTGTGTCCTTTACCTATCCGGGCTCAGAACAGCCCACCCTCAAGGTGATAAACCTGACGGTAGCACCCGGTGATTGCTTTGCCCTGGTGGGGGTAAATGGTTCGGTAAAATCAACGTTTCTTAAGTTGTTGACCCGTCTGTACGACATTGAACAGGGCCAGATTGTGATTGATGGGGGGCCCCTACAACAGTTTGCCCTGGGCGACCTGCGCAGCCAGATTGGGATTCTGTTCCAAGACTTAGCCCGCTATGCCCTTGATGTTCAAGACAACATTGGCTTTGGAAATTTGCCCCAACGACAGGATATGGACCTGGTCACCCAAGCGGCTAAAGGGGCCGGAGCCACGGACGTGATCGATCAGCTAGACGACGGCTACCAAACCATTCTGGGCAAAATGTTTTCCGGTGGTGTTGATCTCTCCGGTGGTCAGTGGCAAAAAATTGGCTTAGCCCGGGCTTTTATGAGCGATGCCCAGATTTTGATTTTAGATGAACCCACAGCGGCGGTGGATGCGATCGCAGAGCACGATCTGTTCCAACGCTTCCGCCAGCTCACCCAAGGCAAAATGACCTTTCTCGTCAGCCACCGCTTCTCCACCGTGCGCATGGCCGACCGCATTGTTGTCTTAGAGCAGGGCAAAATCACCGAAGTCGGCACCCATGCTGAGTTAATGGCCCACCCAGGTCGATATGCCGAAATGTTCGACCTCCAAGCCGAAAGCTATTTGGGTAATACCGGACACTGAGCCATTCATCCCCTAGGGACATTCCATGGAACGTCCCCACAACACGGGATCGCCCTATAATAAATTCCCATGGAAATCATCTTTATCCTGGTAGAACCCGAAGAAGCCGAGAACGTCGGTGCCGCTGCCCGAGCCATGCACACCATGGGTTACAACACCCTGCGCCTGGTGCGACCCAAGGCCGATTACCGCAGCGAAAAAGCCCTGGCCCTGGCCCATGGCTCCCAGCACGTCCTCGAAACCGCCCAGGTCCACGATAGTCTCGCCACCGCCATCCAAGACTGTGACCTGGCCTGTGCCGCCACCGCCCGCCACCGCTACGAAAAGCACCACTACACCTCCGTTCGACAGCTGCCAGACTATCTCCAAGCCAAAGGGGAATGGCTCCACCGCATCGCCATTGTGTTTGGTAGCGAACGCTCCGGTCTAAAATCCGCTGACATCGATGTTTGTGATCTTCTGGTTACCATTCCCCAGCATCAGCTACAGCCCTCCCTAAACCTGGCCCAGGCGGTGATGGTGTTTAGCTATGTGCTGTCTGCCGAGCAAACCCAGGTGCAGATTACAGACCAGCGCCTAAACAGCGAACCCATGCCCTCGGCAGAATATGCCAGCCTCAAACGGTTACTACAGCAGCTGATAGTTCGCGTAGGACTGCCAGAACGCTACCAGGGCTATGTTCTGCGGGGGGTGGCCCGTCTAGGCCGGGAAGATCTCTATGTGCTCCATAAGCTGCGGGCCGCCTTTGACCATGCCCTAGATCGAGCGGCTATTGGGAAAGAAACCCCGTAAACAATAGGGGCAGCAGTATCAGCAGACAGCCGATAAAAAGCAGGGTGCCGGGGTCGATATCAACAACAGGGGGTTTGTTAGACATGGTTCTTATGGTGATGACCTAATAGTGATGGTTTTATGATCTGAGGTTACTGCACAAATTGCCTTTTCGACTGTAGATAGCCCCTGTCCGATTTATGAAAAACTACGGACGAATTAAACCGATTACCATCATCATGATCCATGATTGGGTGATCTTAAAGCGACACCCATGGTTCATCAGCAAAACGGTTTGCTTAGTGACGATGCCCTCACCCGTCCTGAAGATGGGGACACCTATGATTGCTCGATTGCGGTCATAGGCGGCTCAACGGCGGCCTACACCACCGCCCTAACGGCCCTGAAACTAAGGCTAGATGTCTGTTGGGTGCAGCCCCAACGAGTGGTGGGTGGTCAGTTTACGGCCCAGGCACTGCCTGCTTCGGACGATGGGGACCTATTGCGACACCGAGCCGATCTGATGACCATCGGCGGAGAGGAATTTGCCATTTCCCAAAGCCAGCGTCTGTTTCGAAAACGTCAGCGCCAGCTACAGCCTGTGACCGGGCGGTTGGTGGATGATCCAGGCGGCTCCTGGGTGTGTCCTCTATCCACTACCCCCGTTGTCGCCGCTACTGCCCTCAATGAACCCCTGCTGCCCTATCTAAAGTCGGGCAAGCTCAGGCTAATTCCCTACGCTGAACCCACATCCCTATTGCTAGAGCCAGGCGAGCGTCGTCGGGTGACCGGTGTGGTCTGTCAAGACACCAAAACTAAGCACTCGTTTACGGTGAAGGCCAGTGTGGTGGTGGAGGCCACCGACTTTGGCGATCTTTTAGAGGTGGCCAACTTGCCGTCACGGGTGGGGCAAGAAGCTCGTAGTGATACGGGGGAGGCGATTTTACCAGAGGAGGCCAGACCCCAGTGTCAGCAGTCGTTTACCTTTGATGTGCTGGTGGAGCGCACCCGACCCGGTCAAGGGGTGCCCATCGGTGCGCCCAAGGAATATGGTCGGGTGCCGTGGCTAAACCTGCAGGAGTTTACGGGGGATTTTTGGGTAAGTAAAAACAAGATTTGGAAAAAACGCGACTTCTTTAATGCCTTTGGCATTTTTCGCTATCGACGGCTGCAGCGCCGTTCTCTGACTAAGACTACGGTCTCCCCTGGGGATGTGGCGGTGATCAACTGGGGCACGTCTGGCCACCCCCAGCGGGGACAGTGCTGTGGCAACGACTACCGCACGGGGCATCTGATTGGTCTGAGCCGTTCTGAACGTCAGCAGCAAATTCAGCGGGCGCGCATTCGAGCCAGGGCCTATATTCATTTTTTGCAGGTCAATGGTGTGCCCGACCTGAAACCGCGAGGTGACCTGACCTGGACTAAGGATGGTATTGCCCTTGAGCCTTATATTCGCGAAGCTCGCCGTGGCATTGCCATGACCACCATTCGCCATGAGGATGTGGCGTCCAGCTTTTTCCCAAATCAGTCCCGCGCCCGTGCTTTTGACGATACCCTCGGCATTGGTCAGTACCACTACCTGGACCTGCATGGCAATCTGGTGGATGGCCATGTTAGTCCCAAGGGCAAAGATGTGGTTGCCCTGCCCTTTACCCTGCCGGCAGGGGCGCTGGTTCCCATTGACACCGATAGTCTTGTCCTGTCGGCTAAGAGTATTGGTACTACACACATTACTAACGCCGCTTATCGGATGCATCCGGTGGAGTGGGCCATTGGTGAGGCCGGTGGATTTTTGGCTGCGTTTAGTGTCTGGACGGGTAAACAGCCTCGTGAGATCGTTGGCGATGAGTCCCTATTGAGAAAACTACAGGGCTTTGTCACCCGTAACGGTATTCCCATTGTCTGGTTTGATGATGTGTCCCATATTGATCCCGATTTTGAGGCGATTCAAGTGATGGCAGCGGCGGGAATTATCAACAGTGAGAATGCTAAAAATTTGCACTTTCGGCCCTATGGCAGTGTTAGCCGCGCCGTGGTTTGTACAGCCCTGGTCAATCTTTTAGGGCTGGATAAAATTAACCCGACCCAACCGACATTTAGCGATGTACAACCGGGTCAACATTGGGCCTATGGCTCGATTGAGGCCCTTAAGGCCAAGAATAAGGTGGCGGGCATGGGGCGGCGACGCTTTGCGCCCAACCAGGCCATGACCCGTCAGCAGCTGGGGTTTTTGGTCAAACGGGCGATGCCCCAGGCCCATGACAAGGCCTTTGCTAAGACGCCGCGAGATCGGCAGATTGTTCAGCGTCGAGATCTCTCACGGGTGTTTTATGCACTGCTTAAGGCAAAACTTGGAATCTAAACGCAACCCTAAGAACAGAATGGGGATTACGCATCTATCAGCACAAATATCAGCCATTTGCAGGTATTACTGGCTGATAGTCTGTCCTAGACTGCCCTATAAGCGCAACAGAACCAGGTAACCCCATGCCAACTGAACAGATGACAATCTACGTGCCCCCCAGGGTAAGAATGGCCATTAAACAAATAGCGAACGCCAAGGAACAGTCTATGAATACGATTGTGGTGGCAGCGCTGGAGCTTGCGATCGCAGAGTGGACAGAGCAGAACAGCGTCTAGCGCCTAGAAAATAAAAAACCGGCGTTGCTGATCCTCGGGATGATTTTATCTGCAAGCTACTGTCAAATAGCATGT
>CALBPH010000484.1 GCA_937899365.1 uncultured Leptolyngbya sp. | reverse complement strand
ACCCGCAAGCTGTACCTAAGTTTGAGACCGAACTTAGCGACGTCCGCACCCGCTATCAGCGGGAACAGGCCGCCGATCAGTTTTATAACGCAGCGGTGCGCCATGCAGCCACCGCCCGCCAGTATGAATCGGAGGAGCAGTGGACCCTGGCGATGCTGAGCTGGCGAGATGCCATCACCCAGATCAAGGGTGTCCCGGACGGGGCTTCTCGCTCGTCCGACGGTCAAAACCTGCTCAAAACCTATGAACCGGCCCTGGCCACTGCCCAGGAGAATCTGCGGTTAGCGATTCGGTTTCGCAAGGCGGAAGAGAACTTTAGCCGGATTTGTAAGCCCACATTTTGTCAGTTTGGGCTTAAGGGGGGCTCGGTGCAGCTCCTACTGGCAAAAGATTACGATGCACTGACGGATTTTTCCATCACTGACCCCAACAACCGTGCTAGCAGCGTGCCCGCCTCGGATCAGATGATTGTTGAAGTCAATCAGCTGCTGCAGGAAGTGATCAATATTGGTAAGCGCACCCAGCTGCCGATTGAACTGTATGCGTCCGATGGTGGGTTTATTGCTCGGTTTAGCCCAGAGCTAGAGGGCTATGTAAAAACTGTAGTGGTGAGATAGTCTCGGCCAGACTCAGGTTTAGCTGCTCTACGAACATCTTTCGGACCACCGATGTGCTTAAAATTGCCCAGGGGCGAACCCTATTGGGGGGTGGCTGTGGTGCAGGGATGATAACGCATGGGCTATCGGTTTCAGTTTCAAGTCATCTGGGAAAATTGGGATCTGCTGCTGGCCGGGGTGGGGCTGACGCTACAGCTGTCGGCCCTGGCCATCGTGTTAGGGCTGCTGGTGGGGATTGTGGGTGCCCTGTGTCGCACCTCGGGCAATCGCTATGTCAGTCTGCTAGCGGCCGCCTATGTCGAGGCTATTCGCAATACGCCGTTTCTAGTACAGCTGCTGTTTATTTTTTTTGGTATCTCTAGTTCGGGGCCGCGTTTGGGCAGCACCCTAGCGGCTCTGCTGGCCCTCACCATTAATTTTGGGGCCTATGCCACTGAGATTATTCGAGCCGGGATTCAGTCTATTGATCACAGCCAAATTGAAGCAGGGATGTCCCTGGGGTTAAACCGTCGTCAGGTGTTTCGTTTGGTGGTGCTAAAGCCTGCCATTGCTAACATTTATTCGGCGCTAACCAGCCAGATGGTGCTGCTGTTGCTGCTGTCTAGCGTGGTCTCACAGATTTCAGCCAAGGAGCTGACGTTTATGGGAAATTTTTTGCGATCGCGCACCTTTCGCGACTTTGAAGTTTACTTTGCCCTGGCCCTAATCTACGTAGCCCTAGCCCTGGGCTTTAAGCTATTGGCCCAGCTGTGCCACCGTCGCCTATTCACCTTCACCCGCTATATCTGATCCCCCATCTAAACGGATGCATGAGAGATTTTAGTCACCTAGATATTGTCTTTGCCCTGCTGTGGGCTGCCCGTTGGACCCTGTTACTCTCGTCCATTGCCTTTGTCTGTGGCGGCTTAGCCGGGTTTCTCCTCATGCTAATGAGAATCTCTCCCTTTCGTTTCCTCAAATATCTCAGCTGGGGTTACCTAGAAATTGTGCAAGGCACACCGCTGCTGATCCAGTTTTTGCTAGCCTTCTTTGGCCTCAGCATTTTAGGCATTGACATCAGCCCTTGGATGTCAGCAACATTGGCCCTCACCACCTTTACCAGCGCTATTCTAGGTGATATTTGGCGCGGTGCCGTAGAATCAATCCCGACAGGACAGTGGGAAGCCTCTAAAGCGCTAAGCATGACGTATTTTCAACAGCTGGGACTGGTGATACTGCCCCAGGCACTCAAACGTTCCATTGCCCCCACCGTCGGGTTTTTAGCCCAGGTGATCAAAGGCACCTCCCTGGCCTCCGCCATCGGTTTTGTCGAGCTAGCCCGCTCGGCCACCAACATCACCAACGTCACGTTTGAACCATTTTTTGTCTATTTTGTAACGGCCGTTGTCTACTTTGGCATTTGTTTTCCCATCTCTATTGCCAGTCGACAGCTAGAGAAATCCTTAACCTACTGAGGTAAGCCTGTATCTTAAGATACACTTCTCCCCATTCAGCCTGCTACGGTGGGCGTATCGTACATTCCTTTGCCCAGCAAGGATTTGAGTGAGGATTTGACCATGGGTTTTTCTATTCCCAGACGTTGGTTGCAAACCATCTCCATTGCAATTGTCGCCTGTGTGTTTTCGTTGGTGGTTGTGGCCTGTACAGGTGGGGGAAGCTCCCCCAGTGTGACCGCCCAGGATGAAGCGGCTACGGTTTCGAGTCTGGACCAAATTATTGAATCAGGCACCATCAAAATCGCTGTACCCCAAGATTTTGCGCCATTTGGTTCGGTAGATTCTAGCGGCAACTTAGAAGGCTACGACATTGATGTCGCCAACCTAATTGCCGAAGACCTGGGTGTAAATCTGGAGCTGGTGCCAGTGACCAGTGACAACCGCATTCCCTTTTTACAAACCAATAAGGTGGATCTGGTCATCTCCAGTATGGGAGCCAACCCTGAGCGGGCCAAATCTATTTTCTTCTCCATTCCCTACGCTCCGTTTTTCTCAGGTCTTTACGGCTCGTCGGATATTTCTGACGTGGGCGGTTTTGGCGATTTAGGCAGTTACAAAGTGGGCGTTACCCAAGGCACCTTAGAAGACCTTGAACTCACTGATGCTGTTGGTGAAGACGTACAGATAGAACGATTTGCCGACAATAGCCTCACAGCATCGTCGTTGATCTCAGGTCAGGTGGATCTCATCGCTACGGGGAATGTGGTGGCTGCAGAGCTATCAAAAAACAACCCCGACAAGAACATTGAAGGCAAGTTCATCATCAAAGAATCTCCGGCCCATATTGGTCTACGTCGGGGTGAGGTAGATTTACTCCAGTGGGTCAATACGTTTGTTTATCACAAGCGCTTAGGTGGTGAACTAGATGACTTTTCCAAAAAGTGGTTAGGGGAGCCATTGCCACCCCTACCTGCGTTTTAGGCGCATCCGTACACCGTACTATTTGGCCCTGCTGACCTTACGAACAGGGGCAGGTATTGAGCGCTTTGCCTTGGGGGCGGTCGATGGTTTACGTCGGCCGCTGCCGTTGCGGGAGCTGCCCTGTCTACGCGGCTGTGAGCGACCGCGACCGTTCTGAATGGGTTCGGGTTTAATGCTGGGGTCGGGTTCATACCCGGGTAGCACCACCTTGGGTAGATCTTTCTTTAACAGTCGCTCAATTCCCCTGAGCAGCCCATGCTCGTCTACACAGACCAGGGAGACGGCTTCGCCCTCGTTACCGGCGCGACCGGTACGACCAATGCGGTGGACATAGTCCTCAGCTACGTTAGGTAGTTCGTAGTTGACTACGTGGGGCAGCTGGGCAATGTCGAGACCGCGGGCGGCAATGTCGGTAGCCACCAGTACGCGCACCTTACCACTCTTAAAGGCGGCCAGTGCTCGGGTTCTAGCTCCCTGGCTTTTATTGCCGTGGATGGCGGCGGCTGTCAGACCGTCCTTTTCTAGCTGCTGGGCCAATCGGTTGGCTCCATGTTTGGTGCGGGTAAAGACCAGCACCTGACGCCAGTTGTGGGCGCCGATCATGTGGCTCAGCAGTTCCCGCTTGCGGCTTTTATCCACCGGATGGATAACCTGCTTAATGCCATCTGCTGTGGCATTTTGGACAGCGACTTCGACCAGCACGGGGCGGTCGAGCAGGTTGCTTGCCAGTCGTTTAATTTCCTTGGAGAAGGTGGCGGAAAATAGCAGGCTCTGACGATATTGCTGCTCCGGTATCAGGGCCAGCACTTTACGAATATCGTGGATGAAGCCCATGTCGAGCATGCGGTCGGCTTCATCTAAGACTAAAATTTCTACCTGGGATAGGTCTACGGTTTGCTGACCGGCATGGTCGAGCAGTCTGCCGGGGGTGGCGACTAGGATATCGACACCGTTGCGCAGCTGTCGGATTTGGGGGTTAATTTTGACACCACCAAAGATAACGGCTGAGCGCAGGGGCAGGTGGCGGCCATAGGTTTCTACGCTGTCGCCTACTTGGGCCGCGAGCTCGCGGGTGGGGGTGAGTACCAGCGCTCTTACAGGGCGTCGGCCCTTAGGGATCGGCTTTTGGCTGAGCTGATGCAGCATGGGCAGGGTAAAGCCTGCGGTTTTGCCGGTGCCGGTTTGGGCGCCGGCCATGACATCGCGTCCGCTGAGGATAACGGGGATAGCTTGGCTTTGGATGGGTGTGGGTTCTGTGTAGCCTTGCTCGTTGACGGCACGCAGAAGTTCGGCGGAAAGGCCGAGGGTGTCAAATGGCATGTATGTAATTGCTCCAATCTTGCCCCATCAGCTGTCGTATTAGCTGGCTCCGGTCCGGGCTGGATAAGTGTATGTCTTGAATGAAGTAGGAAATCCTAGTTCTGGGAGATGCAAACGGTTCAAGAGTTTTCTCGATGACCCTGGGGTCACTATGGGTTACCAACCGGCGGGTCCCCGAGAGGTCTATAGCATAGCAGCTATTGTATCAATGTGGGTTCGTAGTTAGTTTTAATGATTTCAGAGGCATTTTGTTTTTCAGATAGGCTTCTATGAAGAGGTGGGATAAATCTCTTTGATGTGTTCTTTGCATAGCCACAACACATCTCCTTCGGGGGTGGTTATGCGGGTCAATCCTCCCCAAACTTGTTCTGGGTCTTTTTGTTTTAGAAACTCATGGAGCATTCGCAAAGCGGCACCGCTGATTTTGTTGGGGCGATCACCGCGCTCGTCATCGATAAAACTGTGGTCATCATCGTCGGATTTAATTTCTGGGAGCTTGGCCACCAGGGCTTTGGTGAGGGCCAGATCGTTTTTGATGAGGTCACTGTAGATGGGGGCGGAGATGTTGAGCCAGGGTCCCATGACGGGGGTGACGTATTTGAGAATGCCGAAGAGGCGATTGATGTGGGGTGTCATGGTTTTTAGCCATTTTTTGGGGTTGTCGATGGGGTAGAGGCCGCCGTCTTGGACGGGGTGGAGGCAGCCGGGGTGTTCGCAGTAGAGTTGTAGGTTGATGCGTTGGGAGCCGATGTCTTTTTGCCAGGGTTTGCGGTCATCGGGGCGGAGGACGAAGATGCTGGGGCAGGGGGATTCGAGTTGTTTTTGGACAGTGCGGATTTCGCGGATAAGGTCGCGTTGGACGAGTTCACGGAGTTCGGTAAAGCCTTGGGACATTGAGGCTTGGAGAGAATCGATTTTTTCGATGACGGCGTCTTGGGTAGTGTAGTGTAGGCCAAAGAGTAGTCCTGGAACTGAAACATCAGCTAAACAGTTGGGACATTCAATCAGTGTCTTTGGCTTTTTCAGCTCTAGCCGTCGGTTTCATCTGGATCAGGGCAGGGAAGCAGACGAGTGATTTTGAGGCCTGGATAGCGGCGGAGGGTGAGTTCTAGACCCTCTCGTAGAACGTCAAAAATGCATGGGGGACAGGTCCGCGAACGGTGAGATTCAGGTAGTTAGCGTTGATACTATCGTCACGAAGAGTACGAATTAAACCCAGGTGTTTGCCTTCTCGGTCGCGAAAGAGAACTCCGGTACGCCAGTGGATACCGCGTCGTTCGCCCTGGTCGATGGTAAAACGATGCTGACGGGCAATAAACCAGGTGGGAATGCCAGGAAGAATCTCACTCACCTGAAAATTCATAGAAACATCTTTGCAGGTATCTTATTGCAGTTTCTGTTTCCATAGAGACTCAAAATCTGGCTATTCAAAAGACTAACGCTCAACTACAAGGCTGAAATCTCGAATATCAAGGGTTCCGTAGG
>CALBPH010000483.1 GCA_937899365.1 uncultured Leptolyngbya sp. | reverse complement strand
ATCCTTCTAGCCAGTTTCCAGGCCATGTATATCCAGTACCAAAAGCATCACTTTGTTGTGGAAGGGGCCGAGTTTTACCAGATTCATAACTACTTCGAAGAAAGCTACGACCAGGTAAAAGGACATGTTCACGACATCGGTGAGCGTCTGGATGGACTAGGTGGAGTACCGGTAGCCAGCTTTAGCAAACTTGCTGAACTGTGCTGCTTTACCCCAGAACCCGATGGTATCTATCGCTGTCGCCAGATGATTGAAAATGACCTGGCAGGGGAACAGGCAATAATCGCTGGCCTACGTCGTCAGGCTGCCCAGGCAGAAAGCCTAGGGGATCGTGCCACACGGTATCTGTATGAAACAATCCTGCTAAAGACCGAAGAACGCGCTTATCACCTCGACCATTTCTTGGCGAATGACACCCTAGTTGTGATCAACAACTAATCGGATGTAGGAAACCATTCAAATAAAGACCAGCCTCCCCTAGGGAAAAAGCCTTCCCTACGGGGAGGCTTTTTATTGGTCATCATTTGAAACGTGTTCTTAGTTCTAATTGAATATTAAATGAAAATAGATGTCAAGAAGCTAACGTATCTTTTTGTATCTGAGTTAACGTTGAGTGATTTTAAGTGGGCGATTGGTGGCGATAGCCCTTGATAAATATAGGTTTTATAGAATATTAGGGGCCTTGGTTAAAATTGTCAGTATTAAATAGACTTTCTTAATAGGATTTTATCCTGGATTTAATTAACCTGATTTTAGAGGAATTGATCTCAATAAGCCCAAGGATCTGAGCTAGACTAGCCCTAGTAAGCTACGCAGACTGATATGGCTAAGGACAAGCAAACGTTCTGCCTGGAAGGCCAGTTCGAAGGGTTTATGGCAGGGGGTAAGTCCCCCTTTAAGTATTTGAGTCTGCGCAACCCCCATGGGCAGTATGCGGTTAAGCTGCCGAAGTCGGTGCGGATGATGTTATTTCGCTACCTACAGGTGGGAGATTCCATCCGTGTGGTGGGTGAGCAATCGACTGACCCAGAAACTGGTGAACCGAGGTTTAAGGCCAAAGAAGTTGTGCGGATAAAGCCTTTGTCAGTGGTGACCAACCCAACAAAAGAGTTACTTCAGCCCGCACCCCCTAAGCCCAAGGGCAAGCCAGCTAAAATTTTAATTTGCCAAAAGTCCACCTGTCGCAAACGGGGAGCGGCCCAGGTATGTCGCGCGGTGGAAGCCACCCTCGCTAACCATGGGCTAGCTGATACGGTACAGGTCAAACTGACGGGCTGTATGGACAAATGCAAAGCGGGCCCCAATATGGTGGTCATGCCTGATAAGCAGCGATATACCAAGGTTAAGCCTGCCCAGGTACCGAATTTGATTGGGCAACATTTTCACCATGATGAAGTCGGTTAGTCCACTGGTTAACCCCTTGGTTAATCCCTCTCTGTCGGCTGAACCATCTCCATCAGCTAAGCCATTGCCAAAGTCTCGTCGTCAACCCAACCGTAGGTTCAAGGGGTTAGTCGTTTTTGGGGTGGCCGTGTTCCATGGGGGATTGCTTTTATTACCGACGCCCCAATGGTGGCAACCATCTGAGGAGCCTGAGGCCGAGGCCGAGCCCCCGGTGGTACTGGAAGAGAGCGGTGCGATCGCAATTACCACACTGCCCGTTGTCCCACAGCCTGTACCAGAAGAAGAGATTGCCCCGGTAGAACCAGCCCCCTTGCCTGAACTGAGCCAGCCTCCTCAGACTGTTCTCACCCAGGTTCCCGACACCCTGCCGGAAGAGACCGTTAAAGAACCCGAGCAGCCAGAAGAGAATCTGCCAGAAACTAAGACAGACGATCGGCCCGATCCTGAAGAACCTGAAGAAAGTGAGTCCGAGGCCGGTATCGCCATTCAGTTTGATTCTGACTTTCCTCACGTAGCGGGGGCTGTGTCGGGGTGCTATGGCTTAGAAAACTGTCGCCGAGCTGAGGGGCAAAACTATACGGATGCGCTTAGGGAGATCTGAGAGGGGTTAGAAACTCAAGGCTATGAGTTAACGCCTTATGACGATAATGATGATTCTGACGTGCGTAATCACAGAATTTTTGAGATGCGCTTACCTAGCGATCCAGATGCTGGGGTGAAATATCTCAATGTGTTTGGTGATGGTCTAAAAGCAGCGATTTATATTATTACGCCCAATATTATTACCCAGGCGGATCTGCAGGCATTGGAGAGTGATGGCTAAGACAATTTTTGTTGTAATGATGGGTAGCTGATGTAGTTTTAGGGGTTGGTTAGTGGCAAGGACCGTTGCTTGGGACCCCAAGCAGCCGGTTTTGACAATTTTCCCACACCTCAACGCACATCACTTGGACTTCATAAGCTGTCGTAATTGAAAGCTCTCAGAAATATCCATTATCCCAACTCACCTGACACCTACACGATGATAAAAAATCCCCGCCATCTACAACGACATAGCGGGGATTTGATGAGAAGAGGAACCTCTTTAATCTTCTCAAATCTCAATTAAGGAAATATAAATCAACGCGAGACCTACACCCAGCCAGCACGATCCATGATCCGTACCGCTTCAGCTTGGTTTTCACCCAGAAGATTCATGTTGAGAGTATCGGCTTCAAAGGTACCAAATCCACCCACCACGGCATCCACTGGAATACCTTCATCAACGGGATATTCGTTGTTACCCTGGGCAAAGAATACCTGGGCCGCATCACTGGAAAGATACTCTAAGAACTTAACCGCATTGTCTCGGTTGGGGGCAGACTTAACCACACCCGCACCGCTGATGTTGACGTGGGTGCCTCGGCCCTCTTGGTTGGGGAAGAAGACGCCAATCTTTTTGAAAATGTCCTGTTTGGCAGGGTCGCTATCCTTGGCATAACGAGGTAAGTAGTAGGTGTTTGCGATCGCAAGTTCACCCAAACCCGAAGCAGCCCCTTCAATCTGCGCCCGATCATTACCTTCCGGCTCCCGAGCAAAGTTAGCTACCATACCCTTGGCCCATTCCTCCGTATCAGCCGCCCCATGGACAGAAATCATGGACGCTGTCAAAGACTGGTTATAAATATTGCCCGAAGAGCGAATCAAAACCTTGCCCCTCCAGCGGGAGTCCGTCAGTGCTTCGTAGGTAGACAGATCAGACGGATCTACTAGATCTTTGTTGTACATAATCACCCGAGCCCGCTTGGTAAAGCCAAACCAATGCCCGTCAGGGTGGCGCAGGCTCTCAGGAATGCGCTCTTCTAAGGTAGAAGAAGAAACAGGGGTGAATACACCCTCTTGATCCGCCCGCCACAGACGACCAGCATCAACCGTCATAAAGACGTCAGCGGGACTGCGATCACCTTCTGTTTTCAGACGCTCTAACAGCTCATCGGCCTTACCTTCCAACAGATTAACCCGAATCCCCGTACGCTCAGTAAACTCTTCGTAGAGCTTGTCATCGGTGTTGTAATGGCGCGATGAGTAAAGGTTACCCTCACCCGTTTGCGCCATACCCCGCTTGGGACTAAATACCTGAGTTGCCGCAAATGCTGCCGTTGAACCAGCACCGACTTTTAAAAGAGAACGTCTCGAGAATGCGTGTCGTGAAAGTTTCATAGATTCCGATCCTTGTTGATGTACTACCGTCCAATAACGCCGCAATAGCCTAAATATTATTGAAACTTATTGCTATTTTTGCTGATCATGGCGGCCTGAAAATGAGACTCCAAAAAATATTGATCGATCTGTTCTGAAAGAAAGACAATTAAGCATCAAAGTCACTGAGGAGCTTAGGATTGAGCCATGACTCAGCACATCCGCTAACGCCCATATGTTGGACCATCGCTATCCATCTGTGATTATCTTATTAGCCTTAATTCTCAGTAGTTTTACAGATACAGCCGAATTATCCCATATAAGCCTATTGACATCAATAGCTAATAAAATAATTGACCACTTGGGAAGTAATGAATGGCTCTATGGCGTTAGCCCTATATATAAGGAGATCTGACAAATTAACTCCTTGTCTAGTTAAGATAAAAGATATTGATT
>CALBPH010000482.1 GCA_937899365.1 uncultured Leptolyngbya sp. | reverse complement strand
ATGTACGTAAACACAGAAATTAACATATGCTTAACATTGAGTTAAAATTGGCAACCAAGTTATGAGATTCATCAAGAAAAGTTGATTTTCTGATTTATCAGCAGCCTATTTTGATGGTTTCTTGGCTTGTGTTTAGGCAGCTTTAGGCTGTAAGTCATGTGCTATGCATGGCGGCTAGGCAGCGTGTTTGTGCTTCAACGATTGATTCAGACGCCTGCAGAGGGGTGCCCTATGTCAATAAGTAAAAAATGCGATCTCATCGGTGCTAACGTACGCCAACGGTCGCGGTCCGTTACTAATGAGCGCTGGCAGATTGCCAGCAAGCTAATTTTTCTAAATGTTCTTCTAATCGGTCTACCGACCATTGTTTGCTACTACTGTCTAAAACTAGGCAACATTTCCCTAAAGTGGCTGCATGTCTCCCTGGTTGTTCTATATTTGACCAGTGCCGCCATGCTAATTGCCGAATCCACATCAGCCGTTACGCGGCGCTTTGCCAGTCAGGTCTGGTTTCCGTTATCTTGGCCCGATACCGTTAAACATCAGCTCAAAAAAATCCTCGGTATGCGGGGGGCGGCTCTGCCAGCGCAGGGTCAGCCATTGCCGCGCTGTTCCTTTATTGTGGCGGCCTATTTGCCCAACGAGCAGAGCATCATTTTAGAAACCCTTGACCACCTGCTCAATCGGGTCCATCAGCCTGAGGCCGGTTTGGAGGTAATCCTGGCCTACAACACGCCCGTGGCGTTGCCCATGGAGCATACCCTGACCCGGCTAGCTCGAAAATATCCTAACTTTCGCCCCTATCGGGTGGAGGGCAGTCATTCTAAGGCCGAGAACATCAACGCTGCCCTAACTATCGTCACTGGCGACATTACCTGCATCTTAGATGCCGACCACCACCCGGCTCCAGACTGTTTTGAGCGGGCCGGGCGCTGGATTGCCCATGGTTACGATGTGGTGCAAGGGCGCAACATGATTCGAAACCGGGATGAAAATCTGCTGACCCGTCTGGTGGCGGTTGAGTTTGAGTCCATCTATGGGGTGAGCCATTCTGCCAAGTCGCTGATGGTGGATACGGCCTTGTTTGGTGGCTCCAATGGCTACTGGCGGACGTCGGTGCTCCAACAGATTCGGTTTAACCCCACCATGCTGACCGAAGACATTGATGCGTCGATCCGCACGTTGTTGCAGGGCTACCGAATTGTTCATGACCGCAGCATTACGGTGACAGAACTGGCCCCTAACCACATCAGTGCCTTTTGGTCCCAGCGCAAACGCTGGTCCCAGGGATGGCTAGAGGTAAGTGTTTCCCCTTTTGTCGGTGCAGATTTTGCCGAGTGTTTTTAGCAGCTGGCTCCTGACCGGAACCGTTCAGTTTACGGACAATGCATTTCTGTTGTTGGCTACCGGTATTACCTTTTTGAGCAGCCTCTATAAGCTGGTGGTAACCGCCAAAGTTGGCTACCGCCACTATCCGAGCTACTACTTTGTGCAATATGCCCTGTTAACCCCGTTTTACGCGTTGTTTAAGAACATGATTGCGGTGGTTGCCCTTTATGATCACCTCCATGGTAAAGCTGACTGGGTGGTGACCCCACGGGATGTGGCCCCCGCCGCCGCTAATTTTGACAATGTTTATGGCCTGCCTGAGGCAGCGAGACTGTAACACAGTTTGTTGTGTTGGTCTGTAGAAAAAATTGGCCCATAGAAGCTCTCTTTTAGAAAACAAAATTTACCTTTGCATTTACAATGACTCGTCGTTTTACCCGTTCAGCGGCGGTACAACGCCTAGCATGGTTAGACGGATTGCGCATTTTTGCCGCCGTTATGATCTTGCTCTACCATGCCCAACTGCTGTTTACCCAATATCGCTATACGCCACAGCCCACGGGGCTAGTTGACAATTTACAACAGCTGATTCCTGAGACAAATTCTCTCACAACCCTCTCTGGATGGATACATCTGTTAGGTATTCCCACTTTGTTTGGGTTTCAGTTTGTGGATGTGTTTGTCTTGTTAAGCGGTTTTAGCCTGATGCTGACCACCCGGCAGCGCTCTTTTGACTGGCTAGCCTTTTGGCAAAAACGACTGTCGCGGTTGCTGTGGCCGTTTTGGACGGTGGCGTTGCTGTCGTACCCTATTTTGTGGGTGGTGGGCGCTGCTACCCACAGCTACATTCCCTCTACTTGGAATTTGTTTGCGGCCTCGACGTTTCCGCTGTTGTTTGATTATCAGGGGAGTCTTTTGTTGCCCATCAGCGGCTCCTGGTGGTTTATCTCGCTAATTTTAGGGTTTACCCTATGTTTTCCACTGTTGCATCGGCTGATGTATCGCTGGGGCGGGCGCAATCTGGTGGCGATGAGTTTGATAGTTACCCTGGGCTATCGGGCATTGGCCATCTATGGCTTTGGCGGACAGCCCATCTACACTATTCTCGACACTCCCAATGGGCCCTTACCGTTTTATGTGCTGCTGGCCAAGTTAAGTACCTTTGTTATTGGTATGGCTGTTGCCCGCACTCACGGTCGCGGTGTATTCCTTTGGCCCCAAACAAAGGCGTTGTCAGTGGGGATGTTGGTCTACGGTGTGGGGTTTGTCTGTCAGTTTTATCGGCTGGGGTGGGTGCTGTGCGATGTGCTAATGCCCCTGGGGTTAACGCTAGTGTGTATGGTGCTCTGTCGTTGGCTGACGGCGAGGCGAGCAGGTCACCAGCTGGCGCTGAGGCTGGGTAGATACAGCTACAGCTTTTTCTTGATTCATAATTTTGTGGTGGATCGGACGTTGGGTTTGATGGTTAAGGGGGACGGGGTGACGTATGCGATCGCAATTCCCCTCATGATTCTAGGCACCCTCATCCTTGCCGCCATCGCCGATGCGGTTACCCCGCTGCTAAAAAGAGCCCTAATGCGTCTGTGGCAAGACATTGACTATTTGCTAGCGCGCAAACCGGCGGTTGCCACCCCCAGCTGGGTGCCCTCGGTGGGCGATACCGTGGGCTATCTTGACCAGCAGTGGGCGGTTCAGGCGGTGGAAGTATTGCTCGATGACGGTAATTATTATTTGTGCAAAATTACCAACAATCAGCAGACTCGCTGGGTAAGCCAGGAGCAGCTACAGCTGATGGCACCCAGGGTCATGGTTGGGTAACCGGCTAGGGGGCGATGGCACCATTGGTCAGGTTATTTAGCGCTCCCGAAATTGTTTTAATCGCCTCTACACCACAGCCGTCTAGGCGATGACGTCCCCCTAGATACTGCGGGTCATTGTAGGCTAGCTGCACCTGACCTTGCTCGTCTTCCCAAATCAGTACCTTTTGTGGCAGGTCAATGGCAATGGTCTGCTGACACTGCATCAGGGGTGTACCCACTTTGGGGTTACCAAAAATGACCACGCGGGTAGGCCGCAGCTCTAGATCGGCACCCGAGGCATTTTGGGCATGGTCAACGGTGGCAAACAGGTTTAGCCCCTTGTTTTCTAAGATCTGCTTAAACCGGGCTTCTGTTTCTTCAACGCTGTAGGGGCTAGACTTCACAATCAGTCCAGTGGGGGCTGTCGCTTGGGCAACGGCCTGCTGTCGAGAAAAATAGGCAACGGTTAGACCTGCAAGTAGGGTCATCAACCCAAGGCCAACGGCGGTAAGATTGCGCATAGTTTTGGGATGGAGAGCTAGAACGGCATTTTCAGCCTACAACGATGCCTTGGGGCTGGCAAAAATAGATGTTCTCAATCGGTCCAAATTCAAAGAATTTGTGTAAAGCCCAGCGATTTTTAAAACGTCCTAAAGGCATCATCCCTGGCTTATTTCCTTAGCTAGGGATGATGCCTCTGACTCAATAGTGCTCCGTATAATCCGTAAATCTGCGGATTTACTTGAAAAATCTGTGTAGATTAGCTCATACCCTATGCATAGCGAGAATTAGCTCAAGCTCCAAGCTAGAGCAGCCATCTATTGATATAGCATGTCGCTTCTTCGCCGTTTTGCCCTGAGTCCATTTGTCCTATCCCTGGTTATCGGCGTGACGTCGGGCTTAGTTAT
>CALBPH010000481.1 GCA_937899365.1 uncultured Leptolyngbya sp. | reverse complement strand
CTTGAGTATGGACCCACAATCGCAACGTTTCGTAAACGAGAGCCAGCGGCTTTTGCCATAGGTTTACCCCTTTTTCTAAAGAGAAGAAGATTGGCTAAGTTCAGATTGGGGGGTAACAGGTTGTAGGGCGTCTGAACTTATGGGGCAGGGGGACGATACCTCTCAACGGGCATTTAGGGCGAAATCTTTGGGTTAAGAAGTCATGGCTCCCTGGGTTATATGGCTAGCCTAGCGCTGCTGTAAACGTCTAGTGACAAGGGATTTGGAAAAGTTCACTAGGTTAAGAAGGGTAAGGTTGGGTTAAGTTTTGAGTTGCACTTAGAAATTAGCCAACGGGGTCTATATCGGTCGGAAACTGGCTGAATTCTCGCCATTGATTTTCGGTGATCTCAAACGTATTGTTCCGACTATTCCATGCCCGGTTTAAGTGCGCATAAATATGACCTAAGGAACTCTGAAGCTCTGCTTCTTCCAGAGCACCTTTGGCGGTCATTTCATTGATGAGAGATTTTAGATGCTCTTGGGCATCATCGAGTTCTGTGATCAGACGTGCCCAAGCAACGTATGAACTGCTGTCAATCATTGACTATTTCCAGTTGTTATTTACGCCGATGAGATTGCCAAACAGCATAATAAAGCCGCTGATTGCAATGATGATGGCTAGAACTACAAAAATGCCGTCGTAGGCTGCAAGGTCTTCCATGGGGCGACAGTCTTTGGTTTTTTCTACTTCTATAGTTTAGAGGGTAGTGCCGAGTTGAGGGCACGCTGACCGTCAAACTTATCGATGATAATGTCGCTATAGCGGGTTGCGATCGCACCCACCGACAGCAAGCATACCTCTAGCTCTGTTGGGTCCATATGCTCTCCACCTAAAATGCGGTTGGCAAAGAAGACCGTGCCCGCATCATCGGTTTGAAACGAGCCAAATCGTATTTTCCGATTTTCGTCTAATAAAAAACGCAGCAGGTCTAGCTCAGGATGGCAACCAATGGCGACGCAGCTGCTGGCTCGCACAATGGCCATTTCTATATCTGGATAGGGATGGGTATCCCACGGCAGGACCTGAAGTTCGATCAGCGTCGTATCTTGGTAAACCAGGTCAAACGAAGGCTGGTCGTCACTGGCGCGCATGGTGGACTTAAACAAGCTACCGCTGAGGTAGTCTTGCAGCCGCCCATAGGTCAGCTCTTGAGCACCGTTGGTGAATTTCATAATGGTTTGATCTTTGACTCTCTTACATGATGAACATGTCGGCGCTGACCTCTGCGATGGCTTCTTGGGTTTTGCTGTGAACGAACGCGTTGGGCGTACTGTCTGACTCTAAGCGACCGTCCACCAGATTGATGATGCGGTCTGCCACATCCAAAATGCGGTTGTCGTGGGTGACCATTAGCACGGTGCAGCCCTCTTGCCGCGATAGATTGTGCAGATAGGTCACCACATCTCGGCCCGACTTTTTGTCTAAGGCGGCGGTGGGTTCGTCGGCCAAAACTAGCTGGGGATGGTTGACGAGGGCGCGGGCGATGGCCACCCGCTGTTTTTGTCCCCCGGAAAGAGACTGGGGTTTGTAGTCTACCCGGTCTGCCAACCCTAGGGCGCTGAGCATCGCGACTGCCTGGTCTCGTTTTGAGGAAAAATTACCCGTTAACTCCACCGCCATTTCTACATTCTGGCTGGCGGTTAAGGACTCAAAGAGATTGTGGGCCTGAAAGATAAACCCAATGTTGCGTCGGACATTGACCAGGGCGCGATCGCCTAGACCGACTAGTTCTTTGCCAAGGACCCGCAGGCTACCGTCCTGTAGTCGGCGCAGTGCCCCCGCCAGGGTTAGTAGGGTGGTTTTCCCTGAGCCAGAGGGGCCGGTGAGAATTACGATTTGTCCCCTAGGCAGATCCAGGGAAATATCGAATAAGACCTGTTTGCTCAGATCGCCTGCGCCAAAGAAATAGTTGAGATGCTGGATATGGACGGCCAGGTCGTCTCTGGGGGGATCAAACGTGGATTGTGGCTGAGTTTTAGACATGCTGTTAACCTAGCTACTAACCTGGCTTAAAACCTGTGTAAGGGTTAAAAATACGTCTGCTGGATCGGTGGTTTGAACTTTTCGCACTGCGATCGCACCCGACACCAAACACATAATGAAAGTGGCAATCAGCAGGTTCACAATCCGTTCCGGCGTCATTTGAAAAAATAGACCCGTCGCATTTCCGGCGGCTGTGTACAGGAGCTGGCTGACTAAAACACCCGGTATAAATCCCAAGACGGAAAGAATCATGGCTTCTTGCATGACCACACCCAACAGGTAGCCGTTTTTGTACCCCATTGCTTTTAGAGTGGCATACTCGGCCCAATGGTCTGCCACATCGGTGTAGAGAATCTGATAGACCAAAATAATCCCCACAAAAAAGCCCATGCTGGTGAGCAGGGAAAACACAAAACCAATGTTGGTATTTTCCTGCCAATAGTTTCGTTCGCGAATGACAAACCCGTTGTCGCCATCGCGGGCCATAACCAGCACATCATTGGGTAAATTTTCCCGCAGGACATTAACCATCCGCTCCACATTGGTGCCTGGTTCCAGCTTCACCACCCCTATATCCACGGTGGCAAAACTGCGTTTGTCTTCCTCCGGTCCCCGATCGGCAAAGTAGCGCAGAAAGTTCTGATCGCTCATTAGCAAGTTGCCATTGCCCGAGGCAAAGTCAGTACCCATGGTAAAGGTGCCCACCAGGCGAATGCGCCGATCGGCCAGCTCGCTGATGATGCCGGGTTCGACAGGCCCCACTTCCACCCGAGATTTGGTATCCATTAGGGCGGTTTCTGGCAGCTTGAGGAGTTGTCGATAGGTCTCAATTTCAGGAATAGAGAGCACGGGTTCATCAGGATTGATCGCGATGACTCTTACCCCACGAGATTTACGGGTCTCTGGATTTTTCCAGTTCACCTCGCTGATGTACATGGCGTAGGCGTCTTGCACGCCGTCGAAGGCCCGGGCCTGATACAAACGCCTGCGGGCAAAGGCGCGGGGCACAAACATATTGGTCCTCAGTCGATTAACGATAATGATTTCGCCATTAAATCGGTTGAGCAGCTGTAGCTGACTGTCGTACAGGGCGTTCATAAACCCGTTAAACATAAACATCAGCAGCACCGCAAAACCAACGCCCGCTAGGGAAGTGGCAAAACGCCTGCGGTCGTGGGTAAGGTTGAGCCAGGCGAGGGGAATGCGTTTAATCATGTCTGTGAAAAACCATGGGCCCTTAAAAGATTTCGGCTGGGTCAGCGGTGACGGCTTTGCGCACAGAAATAAGACCCGACAGGCTACACATCAGTAAGGTGAAGACGAGCACAAACAGCACCCGCCCGCCGTTCATGGCTACAGGCAGGGTGCCGGCGGTGGCGGTGGCCGTCAGGTGATAAAGACCGAGCGCAGCTGCAAGACCGGGAACATAGCCCAGGATTGCCAACAAAACGGCTTCTTGCAGCACAATTTTGAACAAGTACTGGGAGCGGTAGCCCATGGCTTTCATGGTGGCGTATTCGGGGAGATGATCGCGAATGTCGGTAAATAAAATTTGATAGACGATTACGGCCCCAACAACAAACGATACGACCACACCCATACTAAAAATAAAGCCGATGGAGGTGGATTCTAGCCAGTAGGCGGAGTCGTGATCGATGATGCCTGCTTTGGTGTAAACGACCACATCGGCCGGCAGTAGCGATCTCATGGTGTCTGCTACTTTTTCGGGGGATGCGTCTGGGGCGAGTTTAACCAGCCCCACATTGACCAGACTTAACGGGCGTGGCTCTAAATATCTGACAAAATTTTGGTCGCTCATGATCAGGGTGCCGTCGGCGGCAAACCCGCCCCCTAGGGCATAGCTGCCGCCAATGGTGGCGCGACGGCGGTCGGCCTCGGTGGTGGTGCCAATGTCCTGGGGGCCAAATTCTGGGCGTGAGAGCCGAGCTATAAATACTGTATCGGGCTGACTGAGAATGCGACGGGCCTCACTTCCCTGTAGTTCGGGC
>CALBPH010000480.1 GCA_937899365.1 uncultured Leptolyngbya sp. | reverse complement strand
GTCTAAGCGTTCTACGCTATGGATTAATCATAGGAGAAAACGTTCTGCTAACACCATGGGTGTCTGTTAGTCTGACCATTCTTTACGCTGGCCCAGTGAAATATTGAGGAAATGTAAAGTGTTTTAAGACACCTGGTGCTGGTGCCACTGACGCGCCTGGTCTCGCACGGCCTCGTACTCCTCTTTTGGCATTTTATCTAGATTTTTCAGAATAAAATTCATTCGCCCCTGGTGCTGGAGTTTGTCGCGGTGGCGGGCCAAAAAGTCCCAGTAGAAAAAGTTAAAGGGGCAGGCGTTGTCTCCGGTCCGCACCTTAGGGTTATATTGACAGCCCTTGCAGTAATTGCTCATGCGATTAACGTAGTTGGCAGAGGCGGCATAGGGCTTGGTGGCCAGCACACCACCGTCGGCAAACAGTCCCATGCCAATGACGTTGGTTTGCATCACCCAGTCATAGGCGTCGATAAAGGCCGCATGGAACCAGGACTCTACCGCCTGGGGCGAGAGGCCGGCGATCAGGGCAAAATTACTCAAGATCATCAGCCGTTGAATATGGTGGTTGTAGCCCGTTCGTTTCGCCTGGTCAATGCTTTGGTGCAGGCAGTTCATGGGGGTGTCACCGGTCCAGAAAAATTCAGGTAGGGGCTGATGGTGGTCAAAGTAGTTGCCGTTGGGGTAGTCTTCATCCACATAGTTATAGAGACCGCGCATATACTCTCGCCAGCCCAGCACCTGGCGAATAAAGCCCTCCACGCTGTTGAGGGGTAAGTGTTGCTCGTGGTAGGCCGTTTCCACTGCCTGAATCACTTCTAGCGGATGCAAAAGTCCGATGTTGAGATAAGGCGACAGCAGCGCATGCCAGAGGGTTTCTTCCCCCGTTACCATGGCGTCCTGGTAGGGACCAAAGCCCGCTAGCCGCACGCTGATAAAGTAGTCCAGCACCTGTAACGCCTGGGGGCGGCTCCCGGCCCAGCCAAAGGGTTCTAGCTCTCCAAATGTGTCTAATTTAGCGACGGTCTGCATCACCTGCTGTGTGACCTCATCGGGGGCAAACCAGTGGGGGGCGGGTGGGTTGATGTCTTTTTTTGGGGGCTTACGGTTTTCTTTGTCGTAGTTCCATTGTCCCCCTATGGGTTTGGGTTTTTTAGCGGTGCCTTCGATCAAAATGCCGTAGCGTTTACGTCCCTCGCGGTAAAACGACTCCATCAGTAAACTCTTGCGACCGTCGGCCCATTGCTTAAATTCGGCGACGGACCAGAGAAAATGATTATTTGGGACAATCGTCAGTGGGCAGGGTAGCTCTAAGGTGTTGAGCAACCGGGCAAAGGGACGGTCGGCGGGCTCCATCACCCGCAGTTCGGTAATGCCCTGGTGCTCAATCCACTGCCGCAGCGGTGTTTCAAAATCGTTGGCCGTTTCATAGGTGACGGTGCGACCGGTGGCCTCTAGCTCAGCGGCAAAGTGACGCATGGCGGACCAAACCAGGACAAGCTTTTGTCGGTGGTAGCGCCGCTCGCCGCTATGGCGATGGGACTCGATAAAAATGACGGGGGCGTCGGCTGCACTGGCCAGGGCCGCCTGGTCTTGCCATAGCTGATCCCCTAACACCCAAATTCCAACGGTCATAGCGAGCCTTACTGTTCCTACTATCTATATGGCGTATACGGCGGCTGAGCCTTGGGATGACTTCATCTGCTAGATGCCGATACTGGGCATTTTTGACAGATTGGTTCGTTCGCTAAATCGGCAGCGCCATTTGTATACATTCTTTAACTTATGGTGTTTCCATAAGCACGCGCTAGTATTTGCGTATAACAAATGTTCTGATGCACGAAGTGCAATTGGACATCTGCGAGGTCCCTGGCGGGTTTCAGTGTGGATTCTATTGCAACCGTGGGTACTTACGTTTGTTTAAGTAGTCGTGGTACGCGACGGTCTGATTAGAAAATGTAAACCAACGTTTGGTGATTGCTGAGCCTTGGGATGATTTAATTTGGAGAATCCTGCCATGGTTTCTTTCTTTAAGATTGGCTCATTCTCTAAATCAGCAACGGTAAGATTTGCGCTGCCATATTGTGCCTAATCGGGAGGTTAGTTCCATGAGTGCTGCCGAAGCCACACCCTGTGTTTTGCTAGTGGAAGCAAACGAAGATCTGGCCCAGGATGTTAGCAACGACCTGCGGGAGTCGGGCTATATTCCGGTCGTGGCCGCCACGATTGATTCGGGTATGCAGGAGGTGCGTAATCGTCATCCGGCGCTGATTGTGGTCAATCGGATGCTGGCGGGTGAGTCGGGTGTGGACCTGTGTCAGCAGCTGCGATCGCAAGGAGAAGACGGAAGAGCACACGTCTGAACTCCAGTCACAGTTCCGTATCT
>CALBPH010000479.1 GCA_937899365.1 uncultured Leptolyngbya sp. | reverse complement strand
GGCACCACAGCGTGAACCCAGGTAGGCTCTGAGCTGTTTGCATGACATGTCCTATAAGGGCATCGCCTGTAAGAGGTTCTGAGGCTCCAAGGATGTGACCAAAAATGTAGGCTCGCATGGTGATTCGTCCAAGGAGTCTGTTGGTTTGGCCGTGGCCGGTCCAACCAACGGCAATTTCTGCATTTAAGTCATTGAGGAATTTTTCAGCTTTGTGGGAGACTCGGTAGATTTTTCGCTGGGCCTGCTCAATGACAAGTTCTAGAGTTTCGCTTGTGATGTCGTTGTGGGCTGTGGCCGTCTCCCAGTTATTGAGGAAATGGAAGCCACTACTCTCTATTGGCTCTAGGTCGGCGTTGAGCAGATAACTACCCTGCTGTAGCGGTAGCCGGTGCCCGTTGTAAAGGCTATCTCCGGCTGGATTGTAGGCTTTGGCATTGGGGAAGACCTCTAACCATCCAGGCATCACTTTGAAGCCTTTGTTCTCAAGCAGTGTTGTGATCGCAAGGCCTACTTTCCAGGAAGGGAGTGGTGTTTCAAAAGGGAAATATATGTGGAGACCGCTGCTGTCTGAGCTGGTCAGTATCAGATGTTGGAGGAGTCCTAAGGGTTCAAATGTCTCGCTGATGCGTGAGAGAGCTAGGGGATCTCGTCTTGGATGGTAGGGACTGCCCGAATCGATATCGAGCATGGTGTACTGGGTAACAGACCCAAACCTTACGCCGTAGAGATAGGTTCCTTGGTTGATGAGCCTATCAGAGAGAGGATGTCTGGTCTCTGTTTGCCACTGGGGTTTGGTGCCAGGGTCGGGGTGGGGAGCGTAGAGAAAATCGAAACGGTGCGGCCACAGTGCCAGGAACTTGTTGGCTAGTTCCTGCACGAACGTGGGCCGCTGCAAAGTGGATGCAACTGCCATTGATTTGGTGGTTAGTAAGGGGGCAAAACCACCAGACAGAAAGGGATTGGGCAATGAGTTGCAGGAATGTCTAATTCCCGCTAAAATTTCACATGAAAACCCTGTCAACGTTTTAACTGGTTCCCGCCGAATTAGAACGTCGCATCTGGTGGATAAATTAAATAACTAGAAAGCCTTCGTCCCCGCCAAGTTCAGAAGGTTTTTTAGTGTCTGTTCATCGTTAGTTCATAGATACTCCTCCTTTCGTGATGCCCAAGATCTTACAACGCCTCGCCTGAGATCGCTGATTTGAGGGGGAAATTCCCAGCGATTTGCTGTGAGGTGTGCGGAATTGACACAAAACGTAATTTTGATTGCTGCATATCGTCTGAACATGGCTGCTTGATTAAAACTCCCCTGAGTTATCGATAAAGTCGTCGGGGGTGGCTATGGCGGCTCGGGATGGATGGCCAATGGACCGAGGCACTGGCTGGGACTCGGTTTGTTGGTACCTTTCAAGACACATGCCAAGGGCGATTAGCGAGTTGGAATGAATATCCGAGAGTGTGGCCACCATGGTGCTGAGCTGCTCCACGTCTTGATCGGCTAGCTGACCGACTAAACTCCGTAGCTGATCCAGCTCAGTCAGGAGTCGTTTGAGTGTGTCGGTGTCGTTTTCTGGGGTGTCAGGCTTGAGCGCAGTCCATTGGTCTGCATCGACATACACTCGGATTTGCTTGCGATCGCTCATATATCAGTTCTGGGTAAATATATCAGTTCTGGGTAAAAAGTCTGTCAGCGACGGTTGATAGTCCAATCAGGGTGGCCCAGGTGGCTTCTGGCATGGTCTGGGCTTTTTGCTGGCTGTTGCTAAAGGCGTCTACCATCCCCGGAAGCATGGAGCCACCACCCATCAGGTAGACTGGCTTATCTCCGTATTGTCTGACGAAGGTTTGAGCGTCCTGCACACAGGCCAAGACGTGGGGTTCTATGCGTTTTGC
>CALBPH010000478.1 GCA_937899365.1 uncultured Leptolyngbya sp. | reverse complement strand
GCCAGATCAAAGGGTTGATGAGCGGTGTCATCCTTATATTTAGCCACTGCCTGGTGGCGTTCCCCGTCGGACAAGTGAGATAAATCAATAATGGGTAATGACAGTCGTAATTCCGGGATAATCCGCTGAGTGGGTTGGCCATCAATGGCCGTACAGGTACTGCGTAACACCTCGTGACGGCGGATAACTTCGTTCAAGCTTTTTTCTAGGGCCGTTACGTTTAACACTCCAACGATACGAAATGCCATCGGAATGTTATACACAGGACTATCGGGTGCTATTTGGTCAAGCAACCAAAATTGCTCCTGGGCAAAGGCGCATCCTTGGCTGTCGAAACTTTCTCGCCTCGCTGATTCACTAATTTTCCTCCAACAATCTAGCCACATCTTCATCAGATAGCTGATCAATTCTTTGCAACAAGCGAGCTGCTTCCTGGTCGGCTACCTGATCAAAGCTTCCATCCCTCACTTCATTTTGCGCAACAACTCCCTCAACAGTCGTTGTATCTACGGCACCACCTAGTAATGAATGCAATAAAACATGATTGTCGTCTAACTTAAAGAGTTGACGAATCGACGACGAATTTATCTCACCAACTTGACAAAGACCCAGGTTACAAATGGGGGCTGACATTTCCAACAGCTGAGTTATCAAACCAGCTTCGATAGTGGCATAGTGCAGACTGGCCTCACGATAGATGGGGGTCATAGCAGCCAGCTGTCCAACCAAAAAGAGACTAAATGCAGCTTCATGAAAGATAGGCCGATTGATCAAGCGATCATAGGTGGATGGATCTAGCTCTGCATTAAGCCTTAATGGATAAAGTCGATGTTCAATCGGGTGATAGTAATAGGTACCATGGGTCAACCCCGATATGCGACCAGGTTGCACGTAGAGATACGTCTGTACAGGATATAAGCCGCCTGCCGAACCGTAGCGATATTTATGTTTTTCATTGAGCTGGCATGACCGCAAACATTGCAGCAGCTCACTTAGCTGAGTTTGATCAACGGGTTTTAGGGAAAATTGTCGATGGCTACGGCGTTGCCAGTACAGCCCCTCATCCAAATTGACCGCTGGCAGTGCGATCGCAACAGCATCCTCTAAATCTGATCGTAACCCTGGTTGTTGCTGCTTAAATGCATCACGGTCTGCTGGATCTAAGGCAGGTACATCCAGCAAACGGGATAGCACCGGGTGTACCCCCTTGAGATTAGCAATGCCTATCTGTGATGAAACTGACTCTCCCACCTGTTTGGCATAGAGCCGGCTCAAACCTGCAACGGTGGGCGTACGATAAAGCTCATCAATGGCAGGACGATAACTAAGTTCTTTTTCGATCCGATTAACAATGCGAATCATATCTATAGAGGTTGCCCCCAACGTAAGAAAGTCAGTATCTGCATCCAGACTGTCCACACCGAGCACCTGCTTCACTAAATCAGTGATCTGCAACTCAAAACGGGTTGCTGTTTGCTCTTTAGCTGGGGAAATGGAAACAACAGAAGGGGCTGGTAAGGCTTTGCGATTAACTTATCCGTTTGATGTAAGGGGTAGACGTTCTAGGGGAACAAAAATGCTAGGCACCATGTATTTGGGCAGCCTGTCAGCTAAAAAGTGACGCAGCTCCTGGTCTGCTGAAGCCAAGTCTTGACCATAAACGACATAGGCCACAAGCCGTTTCTCACGCTGGGCTTCACCCTGTACAGCCGCGACACAAGCACGGACAGCCGGATGCTGGATCAGAATTGCCTCGACTTCCCCTAATTCAACCCGAAACCCCTGAATCTTGACCTGAAAATCCTCTCGTCCTAGGAACTCGATATTGCCATCGGGGAGATATCGCCCCAAATCACCCGTACGGTAAAGTCTCTCTCCCGTGCGAGGATGGTGGAAAAAGCTCGCATTGCTCTTTTCTTCATCCTGCCAATATCCCTTCGCTAAGCCAATACCACCAATGTACAGCTGACCCGGTACCCAGACAGGGCAAGGCTCAAGGGCATCATTGAGAACAGAGAACGTCTGATTGACCATGGCCTTGCCATAGGGAATACTAGGCCAGGCCAGGTCCACTGTTTCAATGGGGTACAAAATTGACCAGATCGAGGCCTCAGTCGCCCCTCCCATACTGATAATTTGAATACTCGGCTGCAACGCTCGTATTTTGTCGGGTAAGGTCAAAGGAATCCAATCACCACTCATCATGACAAGACGCAGGCTCGCTG
>CALBPH010000477.1 GCA_937899365.1 uncultured Leptolyngbya sp. | reverse complement strand
AGTCAGCATCCCCCGTCAGCGCATGGGTACGCAAGAGAATATCCGTGTCAGGAGCCCCTAAACTGCCCCAACCAATCGGTGCCCAAGGATCTGCATTCCACTTAAATCCAGTGCGTTGAATGTTGTTGACTTCATAATCCGCCTGCCGCACCATGGCATTGAGCGCATTTTGTTGAATAGTACTGTCAACCCCTGGGCGGTTAGTGCTGCCATAGACATAGGCCGCATTAGCCTGATCATGCTGCTGCCACACGTAGACCGATTTACTCGGGTCGCTAAAGACAGTAGTTTCAAGAAACAGATCGTTCCATTGGGTATCCCCCGTCAGCCGATACAGTTCTGCCGCCGCCAGGTTCTGCTGATCATAAATTGCACCGTAGCGACCCTCTGGATCCTTCGCCAGTTCGTCATTAGCCCAATTCATCGCCCGCAGGGCACTCTCTTGATATGTCTGGGCTAGCTGAGGGTCATAGTCTGCTAAGACATAAGCAGCCCGGGCGGCAACACCGGCATAAAAGAAACTAGACCAAATACCAGGCGCATAGACCATAATGTCCTGCGACTCTTGCCAGCTAGCCTCAAACATGACCGGGTGACCACCCGACTCGATCCCCCCTGGAATGCCCCCTGCTTCAGTTTGCAACCGCCGAAACACATCCAGCCCCCAAAGGGCTTCATCTAAAATATCGGGTAAGTTGTTGTCAGATTCTGGAATGTCTAAGTCAACTGAATCAAAGTAGTTACCATGGATCTCCACTAGCTCCAAAAAAGAGCGACTAACATCCAGATGCTGAATGCGCCGATCCCAATCACCGGCATCCATCCATCCGCCCCAAGCATCGGTGACAATCTCGTCTGTACGACCGGCGTTGAGAGCCTCAAAGCCATCTACCAGCCCATTAAGGCCCATATTGGTATCCAACAAAGCCACGGTGGACTGATAGATTTTCACACCGTCCTCAGGGTGAAAGGCACGGGGCCGTTCATAGTCGGTGTAGGGCTGTTCTAGCTCTATACCACTGCGCTGATGGTACATCCCCCGCGCAGAGACATAGAACGCATCACGCCAGGTGTTCTCTCCAATTTCAAAATCATAGGATGTGCCCACACCATCGACATACACGCTGTATTGTCCAGCCGTATTGAAGTCACTAAAGTCCATGATGAAGACATCGGTATCGCTATGGTTTCTACCAAGGAAATCATCGGCCTCATCCGCAGACTTTGACAGGGTGGTTTTGCCCTCATACACTTTCTCTCCCGTAGCCTGATCAATTAACCAGAACGTCTTACCTGAACTATAGTCAAGACCACCGCCACTGCCCATCCAGGTGGACAAAAAAGCGACTTTTACAGCATCATCCGGATCAAATCCTAAGTGGGATACATGGACTGCTTCACTACGGGTTTCTTCTGGTTTGTAGACAAACTCAGTATCTTGAAGAAAATCACCGGCAAAGTTGAACTGATAGGTCTCACCAACCGCTAACTCATCGGGCAGTTCCAGGTAGATAGTATGGTTGGTGGGCCACTCAAAGTCCCAAACACCCGTTTGAGCCATGTCATCAATTTTACTCTTGCGGTAAACATTGACAGGCGTAATGACAGCACCATTGGCATCTAAAATCTGATAGTTGTTGAGATTATCAGCCCAGTTGGTGTCGAGCTTTGGGCCTACATAGTCATCCACCAGCCAAATTTTGTCTGGTTCTCCTCGAATGATCCACCCCAGGGCCTCACCATTACGAAACACCCAACCATCATCGCGAATATCATCATCGGCCTCAGCCCTATAGCTGGCTTGTTTTCCCCGGGCGACCTCTCCGGTTTTAATCCGTAGAGCCACCACATTTGAACTGACCGTATGGGCATGGGTCACCTCGATGACAGATGTGGGCGGGATGGGGTCTGGCAAAGGCTGCTCTGTTACGGGCGCACTATACAGCTGGGATTGGGGAACAATCTCACGGGCTTGGCTATTACTTGACCAGCTCAACTCCGCTAACGCCCCACCGTTCCCCTCAAAATACTCCATCCGGATATCGTATCGTTGGCCAGCCTCTAGGGTAATCGTTCCCTGGTGGTTGGTTGAGGCTTGGAAAACAAACTGATCAATGATTAGCTCATTATTGACCCACAGACGCACGCCATCATCTGATGTTGTATCAAAGGTATAGGTCTCTGAATAGCGCGGTTCGATTTGTCCGGTCCATCGAGCTGAAAATGAATCTCTGCCAATAGTAGGACTAGGAGAGCCCGCATCCCAGAAGAAATCCACCGTAGCATCAGTGCGCGTCAGCTTGAGGTCAGTAAAATCTTGGTTGTTGTAGTACTCAGCCCTTAGACCATTGCCGTCCCCACTCACAGGTGGCTCAGGGGTAGGGTCCACTGGGGGGTCAGGGGTGGGGTCAACCGGCGGGTCAGGAGTCGGATCAACTGGCGGGTCGGGGGTGGGGTCAGCAGGCGGCTCGGGC
>CALBPH010000476.1 GCA_937899365.1 uncultured Leptolyngbya sp. | reverse complement strand
ACACCCACAATAACCGCTACCTAGGGTTAGTGCTGCCGGATATTATGATGCCGGGTATTGACGGCATTGAGACCCTCAAACGTATTCGGCAAACCTATTCTCGCAATCAGCTACCGGTGCTGATGGTAACGGCCAAGGCCCAAAGCGACGATATGGTGAGGGCGTTTGAACTAGGGGCTAACGACTACATTACTAAGCCGATCGATTTTGCAGTGACGCTGGCGCGGGTGGAAACCCAACTGGCTATCGTCAAGGCAACTAAGCAGGACTCTGCGCCGATTGAACCTAGCCGCCAGCTGGAGTTGACCCAGTCACCCTTGGCGTCTCAGGCAGGAGCAGCCCAGCCAGCGGCGGCCAATATCGCCCTGGTGCCTAAAAACTCCTTTTCTAGGTTTGCGGCGGAACGCTATCAGGTGCAATATTTTCTTCGTCAAGAACCCTTGGGGCCAATTTCCATTGCCCTTGATAAGCAAACCGGTTCACTCGTATTGCTGCAAACCCTCAGGGCCTATTCCCAGGCCACTGCTGACTTGTTGAAGCGGATCATGGAAAAAGAAACAGAGACGTTTCAAGCCCTGCGTTCTCTGTTTCCCGGCTATACCTATGGCCAGGTAGACAACACGTTTTACGTGGTGCATGGGTTGGGTGAAACCTTTGATCAAGCTCAGCTATTACAGGCGAAATTTCAGACACCGTGGCCGCTGGAGTCAGTGCTATTGCTGATGGACCGTCTGTTGGAGCAAGTTGGCATATTTCATCGACACAATCAGGTGCATGCTGGCCTCAGGGACGATGCGTTTATTGAGTCCAACGGTCGTGAAAACCATGGTCAATCGATGGTGCTAGTCGATAGCGGTCTGGGCAAGCGGGTGATGATTGGGGTGAGCCAACAGTCGGCTGAATATCGCAAGCAGTTGCTCATGCAGCGGGACTACCAACCCCTAGAGCAGCGTATTGGCCGTCCAGTTATGAGTAGCGATGTGTATGCTCTGGGGCTGATTGGTCTACAGGCCCTGACTGGGGAATCCATTGATCAGCTTACTCTGCCTACCGTCAGCGGTGACTTACAGTGGCGTCAGTTTGTTTCGATTCCCGAGCCCATAGCCGACTGGTTTGATCAGCTGACTCAGCAGAACCAAGGTAAGCGTTTTGAGCATGCCATGGCGGCGCGCAATGCCCTGCGCCCCCATTTACAACCCTACTTGGCGGAGCCTGGCTAACGCTGTTGGCCGACATCGGCGTTTACCCATGGTTTACAGACCGTTGCCAATCAAGACAAACGGCGCCCAGTAATACGGTTCGTTTTTACTACTGGCGATCAGCTGTCGCTGGGCTGTTTGGAGGGCGTCCACTTTAGTCGCCCCTGCGGCGAGCTCGGTATAAAACAGCTGCATTAGCTGGGATGTGGAGCGATCGTCTACCCACCAAAGGGAGGCCAAGGCCGAGCGGGCATCGGTGCGCTGCACCTGAAAGCCCATGCCCAGAATTTCTAGACCGTCTTCAATATGGCTGATGCCGGTTTGGCAAGCGCTCAACACCACCAAATCAACATTGGGCAGTGACCAGCGACGTAGTTCTTTGAGGGTAATGATGTCGCCATTGCCCAGCAAAATAAATGAATCTTCTGGCTGACCGGGCACAAAGGCGGCGTGGGTAGCTAAATGGACGATATTTTGACCCTGGAGCTGGGATCTGAGATTGCCGCGGCTAAAGGCTGCATCCAGTAGAACCTCGGTGGCGGGCAGCATTTTTTGTAGAAAAGCAACCTCTTGACCAGCGTAGGTGAGCCCCTGAAAGTTGATTGCTTGTTGGTCAATAAGGGTTTCAAAGGTTTGGTCAGCGTCGGCAAATGCCCCGGCCAGGATATGGAAGGGACGACTCGGTGGCTGGGTCAGGTCTCCGATATCGCTGGCTGTGAGGTTATGGGATGTGTACTGTTCGGCAAGCCACTGCTGTTGGTTGCCGTCATAGAGAACTGAGAGGGGAATGTAGTGGAGCACGCCATCGGGGATATAGATAATATTCTGAATCCCTAGGGTGTGGAGGTCCTGCTGGAATGGCCGAATAATACTTTCATAAAGAGGCCCGGCAATGGTTTTAACGTCGCTGCTGGGGTCTGCCAAATAATGGCGCAGGGTGTTGACTTGGTCTGTGAGTGTGGTTTTGCCTACCGCTGTGGTTTGGTGAATGGGGGCACCGTTGGGGGGAACCAGCAGCAGTTCTAAACGATTTTCAAGGACTAGGGGGTAGAGTACGGCTGACTTGTGAGGAAGGCGCTGTAGTTTTTGTTGCAGTTGGTGCAGGGTTTCTGGCTGTAGTTTGGCATCGTCGGAACGCTCAAGACTCTCTAGCGCTGCCGCTACCTCAGGATCGTTTAAAAAGTTTTCTAGGCTCAGGACGGGATCGGTTTCGGTCAGGTCTGCTAACAGTAGGGCCTGGTGTCGATGGAGCAGTCTCTGTTCGGGGGCGAGGTATGGAATTTTATTAACCCGGAGCTGTTCTGCTCGAACATCTTGAAAGTAGTCTTCTAGCTCTTGGATTTTGAGCAGATCTAAGACCTGCTGAGCTTCAAAAACGCGCTCTTGGGTAAATAGCAGCGCAGCGAGCTCTCGGTAGCTGTGGGCAACGGTCTCGGCGTAGCGCTGCTGGGTCTCTAGGGGGAGCGATCGCAAGTTAGCCCGCACCTGCTCAATCTCGTTGATGGCCTGTTTGTAGACTGCGATCGCAAGCGTGATTTCATCTTCAGAGGCTAGAGTTTTAGCTACATTTAGTAAGCTAATTAGCTGACGATGGCGCTGTCCGCTTTGTCTTGCGATCCGCAGCGCCTGATGATAGTTAACCCAGGCCTGAGCACTATCATTTCCCTGACCATAGGCTTCCCCCAAACTATCAAACAAATCAATCCGCTCAGCAATGCCAGTTGATGTCTGGGTGACTAACTCTAACCCTGTTTGCAAATTAATAATTGCAGCATCAGCATCGCCTAAACGGGTGTAGAGATGGCCAATATTGTTAAGGATGCGGCTCTGGAGAATAGCATCCTCCTGGGGCAACCGCTGTCTATATTCAAGTGCAGTCTGATAAAACTCTAATGCCGGGTCATAGCGTTCCTGCAAAAAAGCGACCCCTCCCAGGGTGTGATACACCTTACTGATTGC
>CALBPH010000475.1 GCA_937899365.1 uncultured Leptolyngbya sp. | reverse complement strand
CATCTGGGAAGCTGCTTCCTTAGATGAGTGGTTGTACAACGGTGGCCCTTACCAGTTGGTAATTTTCCACTTCCTCATCGGCGTATTCTGCTACATGGGTCGTGAGTGGGAACTTTCCTACCGTCTAGGTATGCGTCCTTGGATCTGTGTTGCTTACTCTGCTCCTGTAGCAGCTGCAACTGCAGTATTCTTGATCTACCCCATCGGTCAGGGTTCTTTCTCTGATGGTATGCCCCTAGGTATTTCCGGTACTTTCAACTTCATGCTTGTATTCCAAGCTGAGCACAACATCCTGATGCACCCCTTCCACATGCTTGGTGTGGCTGGCGTCTTCGGCGGTTCCTTGTTCTCCGCTATGCACGGTTCTCTGGTTACTTCTTCCTTGGTTCGTGAGACCACTGAAGTCGAATCTCAGAACTACGGCTACAAGTTTGGTCAGGAAGAAGAGACTTACAACATCGTTGCTGCACACGGTTACTTCGGCCGTTTGATCTTCCAGTACGCATCCTTCAACAACAGCCGTTCCTTGCACTTCTTCTTGGGTGCATGGCCTGTAGTCGGTATCTGGTTCACTGCACTAGGTATCTCCACTATGGCGTTCAACCTGAACGGTTTCAACTTCAACCAGTCCATCATCGACTCTCAGGGTCGTGTCGTCAGCACTTGGGCTGACGTCATCAACCGTGCCAACCTAGGTATGGAAGTAATGCATGAGCGTAACGCTCACAACTTCCCTCTAGACTTGGCTGCTGGTGAAGCTGCTCCTGTTGCTCTTGTTGCTCCTCAGATCAACGCGTAGTTGACTTGATAAGTTGCCAAGCTAATTTGATTTAGCTTAGAAAGCGTCTCTCAATCGAGGGGCGCTTTCTGCGTTTAAAGCTAACCTGACACGCAAATATCCAAGTACATCAGAGCATTGTTATGGCTTGATGCCATCTGAAGCTTTTAGGGGTTATCTGGCCCAAACCATGGGCACTGGCCATAATTTCACGACTTAATCCTGAGACGAATCCTGAATGCTGTAAAAGGTAACGACAATAACCTACAAATGCCCTACGTTTAGGACATTAACCGGATAAAGTGTCTTCTTGCCACCATGCGTTGCTGGTCTAGTTGCGGCATACTCATGCATATCAGGTAGCGTTACAAAACATGTTAGATATTGAATTTTTTAGTGGCGATAAGCAGCCAATGTGTCGTGTGGAAGTAGCCGACGCATTTTTGCTATGGCTTGCGCGTACTGAATTTGCCCGCATCGGTGAGGAAACCGCTACAGATTTATCGATTAACGGTGAATCGTTGACATTACCCCTGGTGCAGCTAGCCCCACTAACACGACGAACGTTTGTGGAATTTTTTACAGACTCTGTAGTGGTTCACACTAAGCAGATACTTTTACAGCTTGAGCAGGACCGCCCCCAAGCGGAGTTGGTCTATCGGCTCAAGAAGCTCATTGAGTTGTTGGATTGCTTAAAGAATGAAGAATATCAGTATCTGCAACGGGTTTAGCTAGTCAGAAAAAGCCTGAGGAGGGCTAACTCCAATCCTCTTTCTTGGTCCGTTGCGCCTTATAGAGCATTTCCGTTTGATGGATCTCGCGGGTTTTCGCCATCAGCTCATCCTCCGTCAGCGACCAGTTTGCCAAGGCCTTATCCAAATCCCGTCGAATATCGTGTGCCCCTGGGTATCCATCGTAGCGAATCCGCAACCGTGCCAGCTCAATTAAATTAAAATCTGTTGCCTCACCATTTAAAAGGCCAGTCACCGCCTCACGGTCCTTCTTGTACTGCGGATGGGTCAGTTCTTTCTTATCAGCCATATTTTCTAACTTGGCTATTGGTATAGCCATCGACGGATGCAATAAAAGAATAGTAGCTTGGGCTGAGAAAATTTTGGTATGGCAGCCGTACTAATGCATGAGGACAGTTGCGCATCAGGTCAGCTGTTGCTGCTTAGAACTTTCGGCAAGCACAAACTTCATGACCCAGACAGATGTCATCAGCGCCTGAGGGGAGTCGTTGGTGTGGCCTCCCCAAGTACAAATTTTAGCTAGGCTAAAGATAGCAAACACTTTCGGCTGAAGACACCGTTTACCTTTTTCAAGCCCCCTATGATCACTCAAAAACTGCAGCAGCTTCAGTCGATTTTCCACGACATGGATCGAGCCCTAATTGCCTACTCGGGAGGCATCGACAGCACCCTAGTGGCCAAAGTTGCCCACGACGTTCTCGGCGATCGGGCCCTGGCCGTCACCGCAGAATCACCATCGCTGATGTTAGAGGACCTGGACGCGGCTAAAAGCCAGGCTGAGTTTATGGGCCTAATACATCGCATTGTCCACACCCACGAGATGGACAATCCTAACTACACCAGCAACCCCACAAACCGCTGTTACTTTTGCAAAAGCGAACTCCATGACACCCTTAAACCGTTGGCCATCGCTGAGGGCTATCCCTACGTTGTGGACGGTCTCAATGCCGATGACCTGCAAGATTATCGCCCCGGCATCCAGGCCGCCAAGGAGCGGGGGGTGCGCTCCCCATTGGCGGAGGTGGGCCTGAGCAAGCTGGAAGTACGGGAAATGTCAAAGTATCTAGGGTTGCCTTGGTGGGATAAGCCCTCACAGCCTTGCCTCAGCTCACGGTTTCCCTACGGTGAACTGATCACCACAGAGAAGCTACATCGTGTGGGCCAGTGTGAGCGCTACTTGCGCCAGCTGGGAATACGCAACCTGCGGGTACGTTCAGATGGCGAGACAGCTCGAATTGAACTGCCACCAAATGAGATTAAACACTTTGTGGCAACGGTAGATTTAGAAACCTTGGTCGTCGCTTTCCAAGCGTATGGGTTTGCCTATGTAACCCTGGATTTGGAAGGCTACAAAAGCGGTAAATTAAACCGAGTATTAGAAAAAACTAGCGTTTAACCGTAGGGACATTGCATGCAATGTCCCTACGGAAATGTCACGGATAACCCCTGCTCGAGATATCCAAAACAATAAAAAAAGTCCCCGGCTAATCAGCCGGGGACTTGCTCATTCATTGTTTAACCAAGAGAGGGTTGTTGCTCTATGCAGCTACGCCTTGGCGCTCCTTGGCTTCTTTGATAACCTCTTCAGCCACATTTCTGGGGCAAGGGGAGTAGTGATCAAAGGTCATGGAGAACTGGCCACGACCGGAGGTCATGGTACGCAAGTCACCAATATAGCCAAACATTTCACTTAGGGGAACGTCAGCTTTGATACGTACGCCTGTGGGACCAGGTTCCTGAGACTTAATCATGCCTCGACGTCGGTTAAGGTCACCGATGACGTCACCGACGTAGTCTTCAGGGGCAAAGGCATCGACGGCCATGATCGGCTCGAGGATTTGGGGACCAGCTTTGACAAAGGACTGACGGTAGCCAGCCTTGGCGGCGATTTCAAATGCGATCGCACTGGAGTCAACCGGGTGGAAACCACCGTCAGTGAGGGTGACCTTAAAGTCAACTACCGGGAATCCGGCCAGCATGCCTTTTTCCATACAGGAAGCAAAGCCCTTCTCCACCGCAGGCCAAAATTCACGGGGTACGTTACCACCGGTCACCTTAGACTCAAAGCTAAAGCCTTCACCCACCTCGTTGGGCTCGATGGTGTACTCAATCTTACCGAACTGACCCGAACCACCCGACTGCTTCTTATGGGTGTAGCTGTCAGTGAGCACCTTGGTGATGGACTCACGATAGGCCACCTGGGGTTTACCCACTTCCACTTCAATACCGTGGGTACGCTTCAGAATGTCCACCTTAATATCCAGGTGTAGTTCGCCCATTCCCTTCAGAATGGTCTCGCCACTTTCCTGGTCGGTTTCCACCTGGAAGGAGGGGTCTTCTTGAACCATCTTGCCCAGGGCAATACCCATCTTCTCAGAACCGCCTTTATCCTTCGCTTCAATGGCGATGGAAATTACCGGGTCAGGGAAGACCATGGGTTCCAGCGTAGCTGGCTTTTTAGGATCGCAGAGGGTGTGACCCGGCTGTACGGTCTTCATCCCTAGCAGGGCAACGATGTCCCCCGCCTGGGCGCTGTCCATTTCCTGACGGGCGTCAGCGTGCATCTCAACGATACGGCTAACCCTCTCGGTCTTACCCGTGGCGGTATTCAAGATGGTGTCGCCCTTCTTGAGGGTACCGGAGTACACCCGAGTAAAGGTCAAGGCGCCAAAGCGGTCGTCCATAATCTTGAACGCCAGGGCACGCAGGGGATACTCAGGATTAACCTCAGCCATGCCACCGGTTTCATTGCCTTCAATATCCACTTCCGGCTGGGGCTTCACCTCAGTGGGGCTAGGCAGATAGTCCACAACAGCGTCTAGCACCAGCTGTACGCCCTTATTTTTAAAGGAAGAACCACAGTAGGTGGGGAAGAAGGATAGGTCGTGAGTGCCTTTGCGGATACAGGCTTTCAGCTCATCGATGGACACCTCTTCACCTTCAAGATACTTCTCCATGATGGCGTCGTCTTGCTCAACGGCTAGCTCAATTAGCTTCTCGCGCCATTCAGCCACATCGTCCACCATGTCTTCAGGAACATCCTGAATTTCATAGTTCATGGGTTCACCGGAGTCATCCCAAATCCAGGCTTTCTCAGTCAACAGGTCAACCACACCAACAAAGTCATTTTCAATACCGATGGGCAGCACCATCACTAAGGGAGTGGCTGCAAGTACATCATTGACTTGCTTGACGACGCGGTAGAAGTCAGCACCGGTCCGGTCTAACTTATTGACATAGATAATTCGGGCTACTTCAGAATCGTTAGCGTAGCGCCAGTTGGTTTCAGACTGGGGTTCTACACCACCAGAGCCACAAAAGACACCGACACCGCCGTCTAGCACCTTCAGAGAACGATAAACCTCAATGGTGAAGTCAACGTGGCCAGGGGTGTCAATAATATTTAGCTGATGCTCGTTCCAGAAACAGGAGGTGGCTGCCGACTGAATGGTAATGCCGCGTTCTTTTTCTTGATCCATGAAGTCTGTGGTAGCCGCACCATCATGTACTTCACCGATCTTGTGCACCTTACCGGTCAACTTCAAGATCCGCTCAGTGGTGGTGGTCTTGCCCGCGTCTACGTGGGCGAAAATGCCGATGTTTCTATAGCGACTGAGATCTTTCATGGTAATTCTCTAGGGTTTAACTACGTCTCCAAACAGTTTTTGACCACCTTTAGGACCGTTTCAGGACCATTTAGAGCTAAAGCAGACTTGGAAAAGTGGGGGCAACTTGATCGTGGCCCCAGGCAATAGATATATTACTTCAAAATTATTCACATTCCCTGAATTCTTAGGACAGGGCTGTCTAAGAACCGAGGAAATATGGATAATACATGTCTGTCAATATCTAAAACCATGGTATCAATTCAGCCTGGGCATTGGGATTTGTTGTCATCGTATTAACCGTTTCTTCCTCAGCCTAAACATATAAAACAGATAAAAGTCGATTGCTCCATCCTTTCAATCGGCAACGGCCAGCAATGGCAAAAACGCCGTACATTCTAATTCTCTTCAATCTGCACGGCTCCATGACTGTTTCTGAAACCCCAATTTCAAAGCCCCTAATGGATGCGCCGCTCTGGCTATGCCACGTCAGAAAGTTTTGCTTTACCCCTGAGCGGGGCCATCACTGGGAGTCTTTCTTTGCCACGATTCCAGCCAGCTCAAAGCAGCAAATTTGGGAAAACCTGAGTCAGCAGCAGGAGGTACAGATTTGGGACGTTTACAATTACAACCGGGTCAATCGCTGCGCTCTGGCAGAACGGCACTGCTACGATCGTGCCGAAAACCCGTTTAACTGCCACCGGTTGGAGCTTTAGCGGGGCGGTAGTCTCGGACATCATAGGGGGCGGGCACCACGATATAGCCCGATGCCAAAGTTCCCAGGACCTGATTACGCCGCGGCCCCCAGTACCACCAGTGGGCGGCTCCATAGGCACAGACAATGCTATCTAACTGGTCCTCAACCGCTTTGAGGGCGGCTCCTCCCTGGGGGATTGTGGGGAGCTGATGGAGCGTTAAGCGGGGAGTATGGTGAGGGAGATGTTTTAGCAGTAGCGATCGCAACCGCTCAAGTTGCTGACGCCGTTGGGCAATGGGACCTTTCTTATATTTGAGAATGCGTGACAGCCCAAACAGATGCACCATGGCCGGATGGGGAAAAAACTCGATCTGATAGCGACCC
>CALBPH010000474.1 GCA_937899365.1 uncultured Leptolyngbya sp. | reverse complement strand
AGATACCCGCCTTACTCGCCATGATCTCTTTGCCATTGCGTAAGCGTACGCCGACGGCGCGCTCGCCATCTAACAAAATCTCTTTAATGTGGGTATTTAATCTCAGGTCACCTCCCTGCTTTTTCAAACCGCGAACCAACGCCGCCACCAAGGACGCACTCCCCCCTTGCGGATAATCAAGCTGCACACCTGGGCGATACCAGTCAGCAAACATAAAGGCGACTTCAGCGGCGATGGTCCCCTCGGCAGGTAAACCAGATAACAGAAAGCACAACATATCTAACCAGTGTCGGGCAAAGTCATCACTCACCACGCCATCCATAATGCGGCTAAAGGGACCGGTGAGTTTTGCTACCTGGGGTGTCTGTTTGAGTAACGATGGTAAAAAGGACCCCACTGTTTGCAATGCACCCAAGTCAAAACGCATCGCAGCCGGTGGTAGGGCAACGGCAGCTGCGCCCAAGGGTTTCATAATCTGTTGTAGATGTCGCCATTCCTGGACCGCGTCTGCCCCCCTAAGGTCTTGCAACACCTGACAAAACTGCTCGGCACCAACCGTCGTGTCAAAGTCTCCTTCTGGCAGGCAACATCCCCAGGTGTCGTAGTTAAGCCAGGTGGCATCTTCTCCGATGGCGTCTAGGACCTGTCGCAGGGGATTGGGGGATGGGCTATACGATAGCCCCGAATAGAGAGAGGGACCAGAATCGAATAAAAACCCTTCTCGTTCAAATCCATGGGCGGCGCCACCGGCAATACTGTGGCTTTCACACACCACGACGTCATAACCGTAGCGTGCTAGCAATGCTGCACAGCACAGACCGCCAATGCCGCTACCGACCACAACTATTTCTGTTTCTGTTTGCCCCATGTCACTCCCGTGCCGTTAGTCAGATCCTGTCTCACTATGACAAATAACTGGCCAATAGGAACGCCATATCCATGCAGAAAATTAATGCAGGCATCAATACAGGAAAACTTATTTGAGATGTTGCTTAATCAGCGAAACCACAGCTATCGCCCTGCGGCACTAGGACGACTGCATGGGGAACGGTGCGAGACTCAAACCCGATTAGCGACTCTCCTTCGTATACTAACGAGGTGCTTGCCCCAGAATCTAGCATGACAGCATTTTGAAACCCGGCTTTTCTAAGCAGTTCTCCTAATCCAACCGAATCTATCTGGGCATGGGTGGCACCGACAACAGGCTGTCCCTCTAGGTTAATGCCCCAAAATGCCCTAAACCGATGTTCTTCATAGGCAAACAGATTTTTGAATGTGGGCGCAGACTGGGGCTCTTGGTCTTGCACTAACCAGCCTGCACCCACAAACGCATCGGTCACATTGGGCATCTCTGCTTGGATTCCAGATAGCGTATTATGCTTTTTCGGATCAAAAGAGAGAAACTTCACGTCTTGAGGATTCATCAGCACTAGGGGACGATTTTTGAGTTTATAAATATCGCCCTCACTCCCAGGGATAAACTCCCCCGTGTTTTGTCCCATCACTGGGCCAATCATCGTATTGGAATCTAGAAACTCTAACGAGAAAAATGTCCCATCTACCGCTGCAACCGCTTCAGAGTTGGCCACAAGTTCAGTTAGGGGATAGCGGGTGTCGGCATGGATAGTTCTAGGCTGTCCTCCGCTAATCAACGTCATGGGAATCTCATCAATTTCCACATCTAGACGCTGTACAGGAGCTTGAAAGTTCATCGCTGTTTTAATCCCTGGCAACGGCGGCCCACCCCAAGCTGACTCAATCACCTCGGCAAAGCGAGATTCTCCAAAGCGCTCAATGGTTAGTAAGTCTTCTGACTCGCCCGCAAACTTTCCTGAGTCGTTACGCATGATCAGGGCTGCCGTGTAGCCTGCCGCTTCTGTGGCTTCCACTACGCGTTCGTCGTGGTTACCTTCTGGATAGGTAAAGTAATCAATGGCAATACCTAATCTCTTCTCAAGACGTTCCTTCGACTCTTCTAATTCGTAGCGTAAGTCGCTATCTGGGAGGTCTGTCAGGTCACGGGGATGGGTCACACTGTGGGATACGATGGTGACCAGTGGGTCTTGGGCCATCTCTTCTACCTGCTTCCAATCTACGGTAGAACGGCCTACAATTTTGCCATCAACCTTGTCTGTGAAGATAGAAAAGGCGACTGGATAGTTGTAGTACTTGGCTAGGCGATAGACATAGTCATAGTGACCAACATAGCCATCATCAAAGGTTAAGACAACAGGTTTTTCGGGTAGAGGTACCCCGGCCCTAAGATGATTGACCAGTTGGTCTAGGCTAATGGGTGTGAGGTTTTTCTCCTTAAGGGCTCGAAAATCAGCATTTAAGCGCTCGGGGGTGATGTCAAAGAACACTTCTTTTTCGGCTAGGACATCGTGGTACATCACCACGGGCACCCGAGCCAACTGAGCCCGCTCATGGACCTGGGGCCACTGAGCCGCCTCTAACTGTGCTGAAATATTGGCGACCCAATTGGAAACCTGGCTCTGGCTGCTTTGGTTGACTTTGGTTCCCCAGGTAGAAAGATTGTGCCCAACATTATTGGCTGAACTTGATCCCTGGGGTGCAGGCAAACAATAATAGTCGGTCTCAGAGAACGTTTCTTGGTTAATGTCATCGAACTCAGCTTCAGCCTGAAATGGGTCATTCTCAGGCTGAAGATTGAAAACAATTGCCGCAAGGTCAGGGGCAGGCAAACTTGCCATAGCTTTACCAACGCTACCTTGAAGCTGATAGTTAAACGTTAGCTGGGGCGTAACAGTTGCGTCTTCTGCACCGGCTGCTCCATATAGCAATCCGCCGCCAAATGCTGACAATATACCCGCACCAATCAGTACCTTTCCCCAGAGTCGGTGTAGTGGTGATAGTCGTGACTGAGCCTTGGGAGAAACCGTTAAATCACAAGCTTCCATCCGGGGGCTCCTTCATTTCCTAACATGACCAACCAGGGTCAGACTACTAGGGTTTCACTAAGAAAACCTTAGGAAAAAGGTTAAGAAAAAATAAAGAGTTGAAAATGCTAGGACCACTCCAGCTAGCAGAGCAGCTATGGTCTGGAGCGGCCCTAGTAAAGGCGCTTTTAAATGAACCGGTTCGGTATTGAACTTCAGAGGGTCCTAAACTCTGAAGACTGACTGTAGTTTATCGGAGTCATGGAAGAGAGTCAGACATGCGGTAATAAAACGCCAATGTCGCTTGCAAAACTTCAAAAAACCGAGCGTAAAGTCACAAAAATGGGCTAGAAATCTGCTGGTTTGGTAAATGGCTTAGATACGGCTTCTGTAACTAGCTTGCTGTCTGTGGGCCCATGTTTACCAGGGCAAGCGGCTGCCATCCCAGGAGAAAAACGAACCGTTGTCGGTTAGGGCAACCTGGTTTAGGACCATCATTAGTAGATCGACAGTTTTTTCGACTGGGAATAGTTTTTCAGGGGGAACACCCCGTTGAAAGGGTTCTGATAAGCGAGTATTTGTCGTGCCAGGGTGGAGCATGACGATGGCCGTCTGCTGGCTACGACGGCTGTATTCAATGGCTGCGGTTTTGAGAAACATATTCAAGGCGGCTTTGGAGGCGCGATACCCATACCATCCGCCCAGGCGATTGTCTTCTATGCTGCCGATTTTGGCGGAGATGGTGGCAAAAATGTTGGGCCGTGTGTGGGTGAGTAGGGGGAGAAGATGTTTGGCAAGTAGGGCCGCACTGATGCTGTTGACCTGGAAGTAGCGCATCAGATGGTCTGCGTTGAGCTGCCGTAGAGCTTTTTCAGGGGTAATGGCCCCATCATGTAGAAAACCAACGCAGTTAATCACAAAGTGCAGCTGGGGTGTGATGGCTTGCACCTGGGACAATCCCTGTTTGATTTGGGCTTCGTCGGTCAGATCCATGGCAATGCAGTGGAGCCTGTCGTGGTTCTGGGCCAGACCCAACAGCTCGGTGGCTGAACTTTCTGTGCGGTAGGTGGCAACTATGTGGTCAAACTGCTCGTGGTTAAGGAGCTGTTTCACAAAGCCCAGGCCAATGCCTCGGTTGCCACCGATAACGAGGGCGTGACCTGACTGTATGGTGGAAAAAATGGTCATTGATGGGTGGCGATGCGAGGGTTGACGGGGAGCAATCGAGCGTTAGCGTAAGATAGCGCAGGCAGTGTGGACTCGCTAGGCAGTATGAGTAAATTGATAGTTCCTGATATGAATCCGTTTGCGGTGTCTTCAGAGTTTGTGGCAGGGGTGGACCCGGCAGCGGCACCTGAGGGGCCAGGGTGGTGGTTTGGCTTTTGTGGCGCTCGGATTTTGGTGACGATGACGGAGTCTGAGGGCCCAGATGCTGTAGAACCAGATGTTATGGAAGTCGGTGTGCCTCAGGTCAATAATTTGGCGGAGCTGGGGATTGAGGCGGTGCGATCGCAATATCTGGGTCACCTAAACAACCGCCCCTGCTATGCGGCACAGCTGCCCTCAGAGCTAGACTTACCCGCTAGTCTAGCCCTTAAACCCTTGCGGAGCCTATACGGTCAGTTAGACGATACCTTCTTTGCCATTGCCGGTCGGGCCGTCCAGCTGGTGGACTGGGATCGCACCCATCAATACTGTGGCTGCTGCGCCACCCCGATGGAGCAGTCACTCCATGAGCGGGGCAAACGGTGCCCCCAGTGCAATCTCCGCCAGTATCCCCGGCTCTCCCCCGCTGTGATCATGCTGGTATCCCGTGGGTCAGAGGTACTTTTAGCCCGTGCCCCCCGCTTTCGAGAAGGGCTGTATAGCGTCTTGGCCGGGTTTGTAGAACCTGGTGAATCGTTAGAGGAAACCGTGGCTCGGGAAGTGCGGGAGGAAGTGGGTGTGGAAATAACGGATATTCGTTACTTTGGTTCCCAGCCCTGGCCGTTTCCCAATTCTCTAATGATTGGATTTACCGCCCGTTACGCCAGCGGTGACATCGTCATTGACCCCGTTGAAATTGAAGCAGCCGACTGGTTTACCAAAGACTCATTGCCCCCTGTTCCAGGCAAGTTGAGTATTGCCAGAAAGCTCATTGATTGGTTTTTAGCCCAAGACACCCCATGAATACCCCCAGCCATGTCATTCTCAATCTGGCGCTCTTGGGGCGTCGGTCGAGATCGCAGCTAAACAAACCCATCTTTTGGGGGGCCATGCTGCCAGATTTGGCCATGTTTGGCTTCTACGCCTGGGCTAAGCTCATTGCCCAAATGGACGAAGCCACCATCTGGCGTGAGGCTTACTACGAGCCATATTGGCAAACCATTTTTGATGCGGGTAATTCGATTCCCCTGGCGCTCTTGACCATTGCCATTGCCCTGGGGGTCAGGAGTCGGCGACCAGGGTGGCAGCCCCTGACCGATAGCGTGCTCTTTTTATCCGCCAGCGTCATTTTGCACTGTCTGGCCGATTTGCCGGTGCATGTGGATGATGGTCACCGTCACTTTTGGCCTTTAAGCAATTTTCGATTTGAGAGCCCCATTTCCTATTGGGACCCCGATCACCACGGGGCCGCTGTTGCCGGGGTGGAGTATGCCTTGGTGCTGTTTGCTAGCTGGCGGGTGTGGAAGCTATTGCGATCCCATTGGATGAGGGCTCTGTTAATCGTTAGCAACGGTCTCATGGGGTTAGTCTATGTCCGTTTTTATGGGTAGATAGAGAGCTGTCACTAGAGAGCTTTGCCTTTTGCAGCCCATGTCTGACTGGGAATTCCATTTCAAACATCCAATTTCACAATGGTCCCGTACATCTTGTAGTGGTGGTCAATAATATGTGCCGTCCATAAATCAGCTAAGTCGGCCCGCGCCGATGATGTTTAATGATGGCTATTCAAGCTTTGGAGTGTCTGATTAAACCTATGGGGCCAATTGAATCTTGGGAGGCCACGGACGACACCGTCTCCTCTGATGCTGCTCTGCTCGCATCTCTGCGGGCTGGCCAGGTGGAGTCGTTGCGCGTCCTGTATCAGCGCTATGGGCGATTGGTGTACACCCTGTCGCGTCGGATTCTTCACAGTGATGAAGAGGCGGAAGAAATTACCCAGGATGTGTTTCTGACGCTGTGGAACAAAGATGCTTATCAGGCCAAGCGAGGGTCCCTGAGCCGTTATTTGGTTGTGCTGGCCCGGTCGCGCTCGATTGATAAGTTGCGATCGCAAACCTCCCATCGTCAGCGCTTGCACAAGTGGCATCTCATGATGGCCGACGTGTCACCCACCCCGCTAGATGTGGCTACCCTGGATGAACGAGGAGAGCGCACCCGTCAGGCCCTAGCCAACCTGTCCGACAACGAACGCCAGGTGATCGAAATTGCCTATTACGAAGGTCTCAGTCAATCAGAAATTGCCAAGCGCTTAAACATTCCCTTGGGCACGGTCAAATCCCGTTCCCGTCAGGCCCTGCGTAAGCTGCGACAAACCTTACAGGCACGGCTCTAGTCCCAATCATCACCATTGTCCATTCCTTGTTTTCAGATTATCTTTTCCAGATTATGATGCCGTTCGATTCGCCATCCACTTCAGACCCTCATCCTGACTGGCAAGACCTCCTGGCGGGCTACGCCTTAGGTGACCTGTCACCGGAAGAGCGGGCAACATTACAAACAATTTTGACCCAGCGTCCTGAGCTTAAGGCGGAGGTGTTGGCCTACCAGGAAACCTTAGCTATGGTGCCCTATGCCCTAGAGCCACAGTCTTTACCGGCGGCTCTAGAAGACAGCATCATGGCGGCGGCTGAGGGACATAGGGCGACCCCGAGCCCGCCCCCACGTCGTTTGCCTCGCCCCCGCTGGTCCAGTGCTGCGCTGGTTGCCGCTGGACTATTAATTGCCGTTGTTGGCACAGATAACTATCGCCTGCGGCAACAGCAAATGACCTTTGAGACTCAGTTAGCCAGTCGTCAGACTGAAATTGAAACCTTAAAAGCCGATCTATTGGCCGCCCTAGAGGCCAAACCTGACTTTGAAAACGTCGTTGAGATTCTACGGCAGCCCGATGCCCTGGTTTACTCCCTACAGGGGACGGACAATGCCCTTACCTCATCCGGTAGTCTGCTCACCCTGCCGGATCATTCAGAAGTGCAGCTGGTCTCCCACAATTTGCCCGTTTTGCCAGAGGACAAAGTTTATCGTCTCTGGTCGGTGGCAGCGACGGGGGAAACCCCAAGGTTTTGTGGTCAGTTTAATAACACCGATATTGGTAACGTTCAGTGGACTGTCCCGGATGCCACCTGTAATGCCACACCGGTCCAAGTGATTATTACCGTTGATGCCGTTGTTGATCCGCAGCTGCCTACAGGTGAAGCGGTACTCACCGGAACGATTTAATCGGGCGTAATGTATCAAAAGCTACAAAAACTTAGCGCCGGTTTAGGTGTCCCTCATTGAAATCTCAGTGTTAGTTTTCACCCTGGTAGTAGAACAGTTTAGTTTCATACCAGGAGGTCCCTATGAAACGCGTTAACGCTTCACGTAGGCTTTCGAGCGGGTTCCTGACAGCTACCCTGATGGCTATTCCAGTCGAGGCGACAGCTGCCACCTTCATTCCCCAGCTTGAAACCGACATTCCAGTCCAAACGGTGATTGAAGAATGGCACTGGCGCAACATGACGTTCTGAGGTGTCTGTTAGGTTCAAACCCTGTCGCGTTGACTGAGCGACAGGGTTTGAACCGGGTTGAGCTCAGGTTAGCTCAGGTTTAAAGGGTCGATGTCGATGGTAAGCCGGACGGATTTGGTGAGATGCGATCGCAGCGGTGTCAAATCCGGTACCGTCATATCCAGCGGTAGTTTTAGCAACACATGCCAGCGGTAGCGACGTGCCACCCGCAGAATGGGGGCCGGGGTCGGTCCGAGAATAGCCGGTCCGGTCAAACTATCCATCAGTGTATCGGTGGAGGGGCCCCTGTCCCCTTCATTTTCTGGGGATGCGATGAGTGTCTGTAGCTTGTCGGCACAGAGCTGGGCGGCTGCTTCTGCCTCGGTTTCTGTGGGGCTGGTGAGTCGCAACAGCACCAGCCGACCGTAGGGCGGATAGCCCAGCAGCTGTCGATGTTCGACCTCATGGTCAATAAACGCCTGATAGCTGTGGTCTTTGGCCGCTTCAATGACCGGATGCTCGGGTGTGTAAGTCTGCAAGATTACCTGGCCAGGTCGGTCCCCCCGTCCGGCGCGTCCCGCTACCTGGGTCAGCGTTTGAAACGCCCGCTCTCCCGACCAATAATCGGGCATATGCAACAGCCCATCGGCAGCTACCACCCCCACCACGGTAATTTGCGGTAGATCAATGCCTTTGGTGAGCATTTGCGTACCCACCAAGACATCTGCTTCTCCGGCTGCAAACCTCTCTAACAAGGCTCGGTGGGCTCCTTTGGCACGTGTGGTATCGCTATCAACCCGCAGACGCCGCAGCCCTGGAAACTGGCTCTTTAACTCCTGCACAATCCGTTGGGTGCCGCTACCAAAGTACTTTAAGAAGGGCGATTTGCAGCTGGGGCACTGCTCGGGGTGGCGCTGCCCATAGCCACAGTAATGGCAGCGCAGATGCGCCGGACCATCATCCTGAGGCTGGTGGTAGGCCAGGGAGACATCACAGTCCGGGCATTCCATCACATGCCCACATTCACGACAGGAGACAAATCGGCTGTGCCCCCGCCGATGGATAAATAACAGCCCTTGTTCTCCCCTGGCCTGCATCTGCCTAAGGGCGGTTTGTAGCGGCTGGCTAAAGATGGACCGATTTCCTGCCTGCAGCTCAAGGCGCATGTCAACCACGGTCACGGGCGGGAGAGGGCGCTGGTGTACCCGATTGGGTAACGTCAGATAATGTAGGGGCATTGCATGCAATGCCCCTACATTATTTCGATTCTTGACCCCTGCCCATGTTTCTAACGCAGGCGTTGCCGACCCCAACACTAGCGGACACCCCGCCATCTCAGCCCGCCACCTGGCCACCGTCCGGGTGTGATAGCACGGTGCCGGCTGGTCTTGCTTAAAACTGCTGTCATGTTCTTCATCGAGCACAATCATCCCTAATTTAGGCAAGGGCAAAAAAATAGCTGAGCGGGTGCCAATGACCACCTGGGGATGACCGTCGAGCATCTGTCGCCAGGTATCGTAGCGTTCACCCTCGGACAGACCACTGTGGTACACACACACCTGAGCACCAAAGCGGGCACGAAACCGGTCGGTTAGCTGCGGTGTCAGACCGATTTCAGGTACGAGCACTAAAACAGACGCCCCCGCTCGTAGCCTTTGCCCAATGGCCTGCAAATAAACCTCGGTTTTGCCCGAGCCGGTCACCCCATGGAGCAGGATTTGACCAGAGCCGGTCAGATCATTGAGCACGGTGACCACACGCTGTTGGTCGGGGGTGAGGGGCTTGGGGCTGTCTGCCGAAGCTTGGGAGTGACTCCCTACCCGTAACTGCTCGCGCGGTTCAATGGTGAGATAGCCTTTGGCGGCCAGTCGCTGCAGGGTGGTGCTACTGGTGCGTAGCCTTTGCAGGGCATCGCTGAGCCATAGGTCGCCACCGTATCGCTGCAGCGTAATGAGAATTTCTTGCTGGCGGCTGGTCAGGGTATCAGGGGAGGGGGTACCGGGGTTGAGTAAACTCACAGCCCGACGCTGCTGGGGCCGCGGAGGGTTGGCCATGGCCAAATAGCTCTCTACCCAGCCCTGACTGAGCAACTGCCCTAAACCGGCTTTGGCCTGCTTATGCTGACGTTGCAAATAACGCCAGGTGTAATCCCCATGGGGAGATTGCTGCAGGGTGTCTAGCAAGGTCTGGGCTGGTGGTGTGAGTGTCGCGGGCGATAGCGGTGTTGTGTTGCTGGGTGATGTGAGCCGAATTCTGCGTTGAGAACGGCCTAATAAACCCGGTGGTAACGCCGTTCGGATCACCTGAATTAGGGATGTCTGGTAATAGTTAGCAACCTGTTCTAGTAACGTCCAATAATCTTTAGAAAAAAAGCCTCGACTAACAACACTATCAATATTGCGAAGTTTGTAATCAAGGCAGGATATCGATGCTATCGATACCAATCGAATTGCGATCGCACCCAGCTGACGGCCCCCAAATGGCACACTGACAATATCGCCAGGTTCAACCCTGAAATCGCTAGGAATTGTATAGGTATAAAGCCCCTGTATACCGGGGCAGTCCACTAACACCTCAACAGACTCAATGTTTCTTGGGGCAAGGGATTCAGACTGAGACATGTAATCTAAATTAGCAATAAATATAGACGTCTATAGACGTCTGCAGATGTCGATTAAACAAGAAATAGATGCATCAAACTGATAGTTGAAAGATAAAAAGATAGGAAGATTTTGAATCTGCTTTTAGCGATGAATGTCATGAAAACTTTACAAGTTGCAATGAATGGAACCAATCGTTACAAAAGCTACAAGAACCTTGATAAGTAAGAGTTTTCATCGTTCAAAAAATATCATGGTGGACAGTGCTTCAGAATGAGATTGGTATAGTGTAATTGGAGCTGCACACAGTCTCTTTTAAATCTATCGATAGCGGCATCCCCCGGTTACGTTTTAAAACCCTTCAGGCAAAGAATTTTCTTGCGGAACTATGGCTCCTTCTGTTAATTCCCCAGAAACAGCAGTAATTGAACCTTGGTCTGAATCAGACCAGGCATCCAAAAATCAGAGCACCAAACATCAGGGCGGCAAGTTGAGCGAAGATGCGAATCCTCCTGGTTGGGATCGTTCGGCAGGTGGTGAGTCCGACGATGATATCAATGCAGATCCGACCGCTGAGCTAACTGCTGAAGTAGCCTCTGCCTATAAGAAGACCCTTGCTGACGATGCTGTCGGAGCTTTCTTTAAAGAGATGGCCCGCTATCCCCTGCTCAAGGCGGATGAAGAAATTGAGCTGGCTCGTCAGGTTAAGTTTCTAGCGGATGTAGAAGCATTGTCGAAGCAGCTGGGTGAGCAGTTAAAGCGCACGCCCAGTGGTTTGGAAATGGCCAACGCCCTCGACTGTAGCGAAGCTGATTTTCAGCATCGTTTGCAGTATGCCCGCAGTGCGAAGCGTAAAATGATTCGCTCTAACCTGCGTTTGGTGGTTTCCATTGCCAAGCGCTATCTAAACCGCGGAGTACCGTTTCTTGATCTAATCCAAGAGGGGGCGCTGGGGTTAAACCGGGCTGCCGAAAAGTTTGATCCCGATAAGGGGTATAAGTTTTCCACCTATGCCTATTGGTGGATTCGCCAGGGAATTACCCGGACTATTGCCAATGATGCCCGCACCATTCGTCTGCCGATTCACATTGTAGAGAAGCTTAATAAGCTCAAAAAGACCCAGCGCGAATTGCGTAAGCAGCTCAACCGGGCCCCTACCGAGGCTGAGTTGGCGGGGGAATTGGACTTGACCCCTGAGCAGCTGCGGAGCCTGCAGCAGGTGCGGCGTAAGTCGCTTTCCCTGAATCATCGGGTGGGTAAGGGCGAAGACACAGAACTCATGGAACTGCTGGAAGATGGCAGTACTCTGTCGCCCGAGTCCCGGATGAACGAGTCCATGATGCGCCAGGAGATTTCGGATGTCCTCACCGAGGTGCTAACTGAGCGTGAGAAGGACATCATTTCCCTTCGCTACGGACTGACTACCGGTGAACCCCACACCCTTGAAGAAGTGGGCGGTATTTTTAACCTGTCTCGAGAGCGGGTTCGTCAGATTCAAACCAAGGCCATGCGTAAGCTGCGTCGTCCCCAGGTGGCATCTCGTCTGAAGAACTGGCTGCGTTAGTCTGACGAGATGCCTGCGCGGCCTAGCTTCATTGAGTTGCTCAGCCGAGCTGCTCTGACCGTAGGGTCCCTTGTATCGCTCAAGGGGCCTCCTATTCTTGT
>CALBPH010000473.1 GCA_937899365.1 uncultured Leptolyngbya sp. | reverse complement strand
GAAAGTGTTGGGTGCCTTCCCAGGCAATGTAGCCCGGTGCCCCTCCTACAAATAATCGACTGCCAATGCCGATGGTGCGCAGATGGGGATCGTTGAGCATGGGGGACAGGGCGCCGGCATTGGCATAGACCGCATTGCCTAAAAAGGGCTGCAGCGGTCCCAGGTAGGTGAGCAGCGGTCGGTCACTGCTGTTAACCCCCACGATAAAATTTTGGTAAAGATTGCGAGGGTTAAACAGGTAAAACTGGTTAATTGTCTCTCGGGTAATGGAGATGTCTAGGGTGGCTCGGGGATAGCAGTCGCTAACGTGGCCCAAGGCCCGAAGATGGACCGATTTACCGGCAATTAGCTGGGCGATGACATGGCCACCACCGCGCTCACTGGCCCCATCATTGTCTGAGCTGTCTCCCCAGCGAGTGCTACCGGCGGCCTGACTCGCTCCCAGATAGAGGTCAACGGCCCCAAAGCCCCCATAGGCCATGACCCCATCCAGGTAGCACTCACGAATATTGATGGGCGGATCGGTGTGGCCTAGATTGATGATGGCCCCTGAAGATTCCATCGGTTCAAAGGTGCCGGTGGTGACCACATCCACGGCGGCGGTGGCGGCGTCTAGTCCTAGCTCCGCCACCTTCGTTTTGGTTTCCTCAACGGTCCATACGGTGACCTCACCGGTCCTAATTTTTTGATTAATTTCGGCAATGGTGCGAGTGGTGGCCATGGGAGGGTTAAAACCGGTTTAGCAGCCAACCGCCGAGGACGATGGTTGGGAGCAGCACCAGCACTAGGGCCGAGGATTCTGGCAGGGCCATGGCGGGGCCGGCCCATTTGATCAGGGCGCTGATCAGGGCGGATGCGATCGCAATTTTTAAGATATACAATCCGCTATCCATCCAATCCATCCATCCAGCTATTCATCAACCTAGAACAAACACAAGGCAGTCAAAAGGAGCCGCCTACCTACGGACGGCGAATATTCAAGCAACACCAGTCGCCGCGCCGCCACAGGGTAGCCACCATCCAGCCATGGGCTTCCAGCGTATCGGCCACCCATTTAGATTGCTCCAACAGCACACCACTCAAAATCCCCCAGGTGGACGCCTTGGCAATGTCATTAAAGTGGGGAATTAATTCAACAATGACCTCCGCCAGGATGTTACAGACAATGCCATCCACCGGTTCACTCACATCCAGGCTATCGATACTGCCCTGGGCAATTTGAATCCGCTCGGGATCGATACCATTGAGCTCTCGATTTTCACCCGTCGCTTTGACGGCTAACGGATCGGTATCCACGGCATAGATATGACGGGCCCCCAACAGCACCGCCCCAATGGACAAAATCCCTGACCCACAGCCAATATCCGCCAGGGTGAGGGGCGCTGGGCTTTTTTCGCCAAGGCGCATTTCCAAGGACTCCAGACACAGCTGGGTGGTGGGGTGGGTGCCGGTACCAAAGGCGGTGCCGGGGTCTAACCTGAGGATTAATCGCGACAGATCGGTGGGGGGGTCCATCCAAGCTGGGTTAATTAACAGCCGATCGCCGATGGGCTGAGGCTGCCAGTACTTTTTCCAGCTCCTGGCCCAGTCTTCGTCCTCAATCAGTTTCCAGGTGACCTGGGGGAGTTCTCTAATGCCTAAACAGAGGGCATCTTGCTGCAAGCGCAGGGCTAGGGCGGCCAAATCTACATTGCAAAATCGCTGTTGGGGAAAGTATGCCTTAATCTGGCTACGCTGTCCCCAGGATTCGCTGGCGGTGCCGTGGCCATCCCAATTTTCAAATCGCCAAAAGACCGTATCCTCTAGCAGTGAGGAACAGGTAACTTGTATCTCCCACCAGGTGTTTGCCAAAGATTTAGTTAGGTGTATTGGAATGGAGCATAGCCGTGTCTATGGCTGCTCGAGTATTTATCAAACCATAGACACGGCACAGTTACACCATCTTATAGGGCAACGGTATAGGCATCGCGGATGCCGGGCACTTTTGTGATTTCTTCGAGAATACCGTCGGGTAGCGGATCGTCAATGCTAAGGACCATAACTGCATCACCCCGGACAATCTGACGTCCGACCTGCATGCTGGCAATGTTGACATTAAAGCTTCCCAGCAGCGACCCGATCTTACCGATAATCCCTGGCATATCACGGTGCAGGGTAAACAGCATGTATTTGGTCGGGGGCACGTTGATGGGGAACTGGTTGACATCCGTAATTCTCACCTCAGAACCGCCTAGGATCGTCCCGGTGACAGAATGCTCCCCCAGGGACCCTTGGGCCGAAACATAAAGAGAGCCGGTAAAGTCCTTGACACTGGCATCGCGGGTTTCAATTACCTTAATGCCGCGCTCCTTAGCTTCAATGGAGGCATTCACATAGTTGACCCGCTCCCGTAGGGCGTTGGTCAGTAACCCCTTAAGGGTGGCAATAACGATGGGTTTGCTATCTTGGTTGGCCAGATCTCCCTGCAGACGAATCTGCACCTGTTCCACCCGGCCACCGGCCAGCTGTCCGGCCAGGTTGCCCAGGGTTTCAGCCAGCTCCAGGTAGGGGCGTAGCTTCTCTAAAACATCGGGGCGCAGACCGGGAATATTAACGGCGGAGCGAGCCGGTAACCCCAATAAAACATCGCGAATCTGCTCAGCCACATCCACGGCGACGTTGATTTGAGCCTCGGTGGTGGAGGCACCCAAATGGGGGGTGAGCACAACGGCTTTCCCCAGCTCTCTTAGGGGGCTTTCTCCCAGGGGTTCATCTTCGTAAACATCCAGGGCGGCTCCGGCAATTGTGCCGTTTTTAACGGCCTCATGTAGGGCGGCTTCATCAATTATGCCGCCGCGAGCGCAGTTGATAATGCGGGCGGTGGGCTTCATCTTTGCCAGGGCCTCGGCATTGATCAAGTGGGTGGTCTCAGAGGTTTTGGGAATGTGTAGGGTGATGTAGTCAGAATTTTGGAACAGCATCTCCAAGTCGACCAGGCTGCAGCCCAATTCGGCAGCGCGTTCTTTTGAGATAAAGGGATCGTAGGCCAGAATGTTCATCCCCATGGTGCGGGCGACGCTGGCCACATGGGAGCCAATTTTGCCCAGACCCACAACACCGAGAGTCTTTTTATAGACCTCCACACCGGTAAATTTTTTCCGATCCCAGGCGGAGGATTTGACTGTTTTATCGGCTTCGGGGATGTTGCGCGACAGCGACAGCATCATGGCCAGGGCATGTTCGGCGGCGGCGATGGTGTTGCCCTCAGGGGAGTTGACCACGACAATGCCCCGTCGGGTGGCAGAGGTTACATCGACGTTGTCGACACCGACACCGGCACGACCAATAATCTTAAGCTGGCTGGCCGCTTCAATCACATCGCTGGTAACTTTGGTGCCCGATCGAATCATCAGGGCATCGTAGTTGGGAATTAGCTGAACAAGTTCGTCGGGAGAGAGTTTGGTTTTTACGTCAACCTGGGCCACCTGGGCCAAAATATCGAGGCCAGACTGGTCGATCGGGTCGGAGACGAGTACCTTTGGCATAGCTGTAGGGATCTTTTTTCACAAGGACTTATCGTATCCTTTGGCAAATTATGGATCGCCGCTATCGTTACCGATGTTACAAAACGTTTAAGAATTTTTGGGCTGTGGCCAAGGCCCGCTGCACAGCGGTGGTAAAGTCTCATCTCTGTGGGCGTTCGTTAGCTTTCCATCAGCTGCTCAAGACCGTTAAAGAGGTCGGCAATGACGGTGTTAGAGATCAGAAAACCGTCGGGATCGCTCAGCCGTAGTCGATTGTCTTCTAGAACGGCCTGACCTGAAGATAGATAGGGACTCAGGTGGGTTTTGAGCATGGTGGTGAACTGACTGCCAAATGAGTCGATCAGCGGCAGCAGCTCGATCCCTTCTGCCAAACGTAATCCCACCATCAGGCCATCGGTGAGCCGCTCACTGATGGGCAACGTCGGGGCATCGAGGACACCGCCGCTGTGGCGATAGCGTTCGACCCATTGTCCATAGTTCTGTTGGGTGCGGGGACGGGCCACCCGCTGTCCTTGGGTATAGCTGGTGGCACCCATGCCAAAGCCGTAGAAGGGGCGATTTTCCCAATAGGTGCGATTGTGGCGACACTGATACCCTGGTTTGGCGTAGTTGGAGATTTCATAGTGGTCATAGCCGGCGGCGGTTAGTGTTTGCTGGGCCAGGCGATACATGTCGACGGTGGCGGTTTCGGTGGGGAGGGGTTGCTCACCGGGCTGGTACTGCTTGCCAAAGGGAGTTTGGGGTTCGATGGTGAGGTCATAAATGGAGAGGTGGTGGGGCTGGGTTGCGATCGCACTCTCCAAAGCCCCCTGCCAATGGGCCAATGTCTGATGGGGCAGCCCTGAAATCAAATCCAAACTCCAGCTCGGTACCATCGAGCGATGCATGGCGTCCACCGCTCGATGGACATCGGCCACCCGATGAAATCGGCCGCACTGCTCCAGCAAACCATCATCAAATGCCTGTACCCCCAAACTAATGCGATTAACCCCCAGGGCGCAGTAACCCTGGATATGGGCCAAATCAAACGTTCCCGGATCCATTTCCATGGAAATTTCTGCATCCGCCGCCAGACCAAACTGCTGCTCCAGGGTGCTCAAAATTTGATCAAGCTGGGGTACGGACAGTAGCGAGGGAGTCCCTCCCCCAAAGAAAACCGTTGTTAGTGCTGGTCCCAGGGGGGATGTAGCCCTTATTTCCTCACACAGCCGCTCAACATAGAGGCTGATGGTGCCCGACGTTTCCCCCCGCTGTCGATTACCAATGACTGAAATGGGAAAGTCGCAGTAGAAGCAGCGGCGACGACAAAATGGAATGTGAACGTAGGCTGATGTGGGCCCATGTGGGCGCGCGGGTATGGGCATAGGGCCGCCTGGGAACATAAAGGCATTTAGGGAAGAACCCAGTGGTGGGAACATTCAGTGATTATAATGTCGTTGTTTGGGCCTTCCCAGGAATGGTCTATTGTTTACCATCACCCTAAAAGGGCCCCATAAGGTCGACATTATTCGAATGCTAGACGCATTAATCGTAATTTCATTCATTTTTGCAGGGGCAGGCATCGGCTTTTATAGCGTTGATCTGTTACCCCCACCCGTCCTAGAACAGGTCAATAACATTGAAGGTCTGAGCACGGTGACGGCTGGATTTGGTGCCCTCATTGGCACTGGCCTCGGGATTGTGGCCCAGACCAGCTATCGACGTCTGGAAAAGCAAATCCGCAATTTGCCCCCCGACCGCATCTTTGCCCGCGCTATCGGATTAATTTTGGGGCTACTGATTGCCAACCTGATTTTGGCACCGGTCTTTCTGTTACCGATCCCCACCGAATTTAACTTCATTAAACCCCTGGCTGCTGTGATGAACAGCATCATTTTCTCGGTGTCGGGGATGAACCTCGCCGATACCCAAGGACGAGCGCTGCTGCGGTTGGTCAACCCTGGCAGTGTGGAAAGCATGCTGATTGCAGAAGGCACCCTCAAACCATCAGCATCCAAGATTTTAGATACGAGCTGCATTATTGACGGTCGGATCGAGAGTCTTTTAGAAACCGGATTTTTAGAAGGCCGAATTGTTGTTCCGCAGTTTGTTCTACAAGAACTGCAGGCCGTCGCCGATGCTGCCAATGATCAAAAGCGGGCCCGAGGTAGACGGGGCTTAGATATCCTCAACCGCCTGCGGGCTGCCTATCCAGATCGAGTGGTGGTGGATCCGGCTGACTATACCGACGTCGGTACTGTGGACGCCAAGTTAGTGAAGCTGGCCCAGGAAATGACGGCCATGCTACTAACCAACGACTACAACCTCAGCAAGGTGGCCAAGGTGCAGCAGGTAGCTGTACTCAACATCAATGACTTAGCTAAGGCGATCCGGCCGGCCTATCTGCCTGGCGATGATATTGAGATCAAAATCCTCAAAGAAGGCAAGGAAGATGCCCAGGGTGTGGGGTACTTAAATGACGGCACCATGGTGGTCGTAGAAGCTGGCAAGGGCTACATCGGCAACAATGTTTTAGTCGTCGTAACCGGAGCCCTACAAACGTCAGCGGGCCGGATGATCTTTGCTCGTCCCAAAGGGGCCGCAGTGGTTTAAGGGCAGGTTGAAAACCGGGGTTCTAACTTTGGGAGTGCGTTTAGTTCCTTCCTAGTTAGAACCCCGGTTGTTGCATGCCGTCTATTCCCACTCGATGGTGCCAGGGGGCTTAGACGTAATGTCATAAACGACGCGGTTTACCCCATCAACCTCATTGACGATGCGGTTGGAAATGACCTCTAGTAAATCGTAGGAAGGGCGGGACCAATCGGCCGTCATGCCATCCTCACTGCTGACAAAACGCAGCACAATTGGATAGGCATAGGTGCGCTGATCGCCCATTACACCCACGCTACGCACCGGCAACAGTACTGCAAACGCCTGCCAAAAATCGTGGTATAGCCCGCGATTACGGATTTCTTCACGCACAATATAGTCGGCATCGCGCAGAATGTTGAGCCGCTCTGGAGTAACTTCGCCGAGGATGCGAATTGCCAGTCCTGGTCCTGGAAATGGCTGACGTCTGACAATCTCATCGGGCAATCCGACGGACCGACCGACATTACGCACCTCGTCCTTAAAGAGCTTGCGTAGGGGTTCTATGAGCTTAAACTGCAAATCTTTGGGTAAACCACCCACGTTGTGATGGCTCTTGATCTTAACCGCCACCCGCTCACCCGTTTTCGGGTCGACGTTGGTATCGGCAGACTCAATCACATCGGGGTAAAGCGTACCCTGGGCTAAATAGTCAAAGGGACCCAGCCGCTTAGATTCTGTTTCAAAAACGCGAATAAATTCGTGGCCAATGCGCTTACGTTTCTCTTCAGGGTCAGTGATGCCCTCAATCTGCTTTAGAAAGCGCTCGCGGGCTTGGACATATTCAACCCTAATGTGAAACTGCTTATCAAAAAAGTTCACGAGCCGCTCAGGTTCACCCTTGCGCATAAAACCCTGATCGATAAACATGCAGGTTAGCTGATCGCCGATGGCCTTGTGCAACAAAAATGCCAGCGTAGAGGAGTCTACACCCCCTGAAAGTGCTAAGAGCACACGTTTATCGCCCACTCTAGCCCGCACTTCGCGGATAGCTTCTTCTACAAATGCTTCAGTGGTCCAGGTGGGTTCACACTTACAAATGTGATAAACAAAATTGCAAATCAGCGCCTGACCATTAACGGAGTGGACCACTTCTGGATGAAACTGCACGCCGTAGAACCCCTGTTCGTGGTGGGCAACAGCGGCACTGGGGGTGTTATCTGTATGGGCTAACACCTCAAACCCTGGGGGTAGCTTAGTGACTGAGTCACCGTGGCTCATCCACATGGTGGAGCCATTATCGACATTGGTGAGTAGGTCGGTGGGGTCATCAATGTGCAAGGACGCCTTACCATATTCACCGCGCTGGGCCGTTTCTACCTGACCACCCAGCTGTTGCACCATCAGCTGCATGCCGTAGCATACGCCGAGAACGGGAATTCCTAGCTCCCAAATGGCCGGATCGCATTTTGGGGCATGGTCCGCATAAACAGAGCTGGGACCTCCAGATAGGATGATGCCCCGAGGGTTGAGCTGGCGAATTTTCTCAGCCGAGGTGCGGTAAGAAAGAACTTCTGAATACACTTGAGTTTCGCGAATGCGACGGGCAATCAACTCAGAGTATTGGGAACCAAAATCAAGAATAATTAGCATCTGACGGTTGAACTCAGGTGGTTTGGCAGATACTGAGTCAGTTGTGGCGGGAGTTTTTGCAGTCACGAATAAATCCTGAAACTGGGGTGGACAGGGAAAAGTGTGGTTTTTATGATTCCGGTGGGGTGCTCGCTAGATACGACGTGCTGAGACTAAGGAATATCTGAGAAACACATATGCAATATGAATGGGTGCTTCTCTGGAGTTCTGGACATTGATCCTAGAGATTTTTTAAAAAATATTTTTACTAGATTAGCAAACCGACGGTAACACTGCCCTATCTTCTAACGCCATGATCAGAATTGGGGCTAACCGCTGGCAGTTGGATATTTCGTCAGACTAGCCAGACTAGATGGACATTAATCGATTCGGTCCCGTCCTAGGATGGGTGGTTCATAATGGAAAACACGGCGAGCAGACCCTTCACAACACTATGAACCCCATTGACTACCTCCGCATTAGCCTGATCGACCGTTGTAATTTTCAATGTGTGTACTGTATGCCTGAGGGGGCTGACCTCAGCTATGTGCTACAGGAATTTTGGTTAAGTCATGCAGAAATTTTGACTCTGCTCAAGGGAGTGTTTATCCCGTTAGGTTTTACAAAATTTCGTCTGACGGGGGGAGAGCCGTTACTGCGTCCGGGCATTGTGCAACTGGTACAGGAGATTGCCCAGTTGCCAGAGACTACAGACTTGGCAATGACCACCAATGCCTTTAAGTTAGGCAATCTTGCGCGCCCTCTCTATGAGGCTGGGCTGCGGCGCATTAATATCAGTTTGGATTCCCTACAGCCAGATACGTTCCAGGCAATTGTGGGGTCTGGCAAATCTTCTGGTGCGACTACATCTAACCACATTCGCTGGCACCAGGTATGGCAGGGTATTCAGGCTGCTCACCAGGTGGGGTTTGACCCGCTTAAGCTTAATGTTGTTGTTATCCCCGGTGTCAACGACCATGAGATTTTAGATCTGGCGGCGTTAACCCTCGATAAAAACTGGCATGTGCGTTTTATTGAGTTTATGCCCATTGGTAATGATGATTTGTTTTCTGATATAGGATGGATTGATTCGGAAACAATCCGACAACAGATTCGCGATCGCTGGGGACTAGAAGAGTCTGCCATTCGTGGTAATGGACCGGCGGATGTGTTTCAGATTCCAGGGGCTAAGGGAACGTTAGGGTTTATTAGTCAGATGTCTGAGTGCTTTTGCGATCGCTGCAATCGGATGAGACTTTCCGCAGATGGCTGGCTGCGACCCTGTTTGTTGAATGAGACTGGGCAGTTGAATTTGCGGGAAGCGTTGCGTGGTGGGGAGCCTGTAGGGGCTATTC
>CALBPH010000472.1 GCA_937899365.1 uncultured Leptolyngbya sp. | reverse complement strand
ATGAGCTACCACTGACACCCAGCGGGAAAGTCGACCGCAAGGCATTGCCAGCCCCCACACTTGAACAGACGCGCACCACACCATGGGTCGCCCCTCAAACAGAACGTCAGGTCCTGATTGCCGAACTGATGGCCAAGGTGCTTTCCTTGCCGACTGAGCAGGTGGGTCTTCACGATAGCTTCTTTGAATTGGGTGGTCATTCACTGCTGGCCACACAGCTACTGGCACGTCTGCGTCAGGCCTTTGAAGTAGACCTGCCACTGCGTCGCCTATTTAGCTCACCCACGGTATCGGGGTTGGACCATGCCCTAAATGAGATAGAGCAGGGCAGTCCCCTGGAGGCGATGCCAGCGCTAGTGCCCATGGCACGGGGTGAGACCTCCATTCCGCTATCCTTTGCCCAAGAGCGTCTGTGGTTTCTCGCCCAACTAGAGGGACCATCATCCACCTACAACATGCCCTATGCACTGCGGCTGACCGGGAGCATCGATGCGTCAGCACTGCAGCAAGCCCTGGAAGCCCTAATGATTCGCCATGAAAGTCTGCGCACCTGCTTTCCAGCCACCCAAGGCATCGCCACACAGCAGGTCCAGTCGACCCTTGAGCTACCCTGGTCAGTGTTAATGGCGGCAGACTTGGAAACTCCAGTATCAGGTTGGCTACGACGAGAGGCCCAGCGCCCCTTCGACTTAGCCCAGGGACCACTGTGGCGAGCAACCCTGATTCACGTGGACGCATCAGAGGCAATTCTGGCGCTGACAATGCATCACATCATTAGCGACGGCTGGTCTATTGGGATATTGGTCAGAGATTTAGGCACCCTTTACGAAGCCTACCATCGCGGCGAATCCCCAACCTTGCCGCCCTTGTCTGTGCAGTATGCCGACTATACCCTGTGGCAACACCAGTGGCTGACAGGGGAGGTACTGACCACTCAACTGGACTACTGGAAAACGCAGTTGGCCGGGCCCCCCACGTGACTAGTCCTGCCCACCGACCATCCTCGCCCCCCCCTACAGAGCATCCGGGGTCGGACCCATACCATGCGGCTATCGCCCGAGCTGCGCACTCAAGCCAACACCCTGGCCCAGCAGCAGGGCGTCACCCTGTTTATGCTGCTGCTGGCGACCTTCCAAGTCTTGCTGTATCGCTACAGTAGTCAGACTGACATTGTGGTGGGCACCCCCATTGCCAATCGTCAACGCACGGAACTGGAGCCGCTAATTGGCTTTTTTGCCAACACCCTGGTGTTGCGCACCCAGATAGACGCCCAAGCAACAGTGGCAGAGCTGCTGCAGACAGTACGACACATGGCCTTGGAAGGCTATGCCCATCAGGATGTGCCATTTGAGCAGGTCGTCGACGCGCTGCACCCGCAGCGGACACTCGCCCATTCGCCCCTGTTCCAGGTAATGTTTACGCTACAGAATGCGCCCGTGAAGCCATTGGTGTTCAGCGATATGGCCCTACAGCCGCTCGGCACCGAAACAGTAACAGCCAAGTTTGATTTGCTCCTGTCAATGTCTGAAAGCGATGCAGGTCTGGTTGGCAATTGGGAATATTGCACAGACTTATTTGAGCCTGCCACCATTGAACAGATGGCTCGTCATTTTAAGACCCTATTGCAAGCCATCGTCAGCAACGCCAATGAGCGGTCCATCGCCCAGCTACCGATGCTGCATCAAGCGGAACAACAGCAGCTTTTGGTCGAGTGGAATACCACAGCAGTGAAGTATCCCCTCCCAGATCAAACCATCTATCAGTTGTTTGAGGCGCAAGTGGCACGTACCCCTGATGCAGTGGCCGTTAGCTTTGATGACCAGCTGCTCACTTACCGTGAATTGAATCAGCAGGCCAATCAGCTGGCCCACTATCTTCAACGGCAGGGGGTTACCCCCGAGAGCCGCGTGGGACTGTGTGTTGAGCGGTCTCTGTCGATGATTGTCGGACTAATTGGGATTCTCAAGGCTGGCGGGGCCTATGTGCCAGTGGATGCTAGCTACCCGGCTGACCGCGTACAGTTTATGCTCGCAGATGCCGATATTTCTGTCCTGGTGACCCAATCATCGCTGCGGGCGACGCTACCGGACCATCAGGCCCAGGTACTTTGTCTTGACGATGACTGGGACGCCATTGCGTCTGGGTCGACTGAGAATATCGAGGGGGCCGCCAGTGCGGACAGCTTGGCCTATGTGATTTACACGTCAGGGTCGACGGGGCAGCCCAAGGGGGTCGCCATGGCCAATCGGGCCCTGGTGAACTTATTGCGCTGGCAACAGGACACCTCTGTTTGCCCACAGGGCTCCACCATCCAATTTACGCCCATAAGTTTCGATGTATCGTTCCAAGAAATCTTCTCCACACTCACAAGTGGTGGGCGGTTAGTCCTGATTTCCAATGACCAACGACTGGACCCATTTGCCTTGTTAACCTTACTGGAACACGGTGAGATAGAACGCTTATTTTTACCCTTTGTCGCACTGGAGAGTTTAGCCGAGGCCGCCATCTCCGAACGCAGCAACCCCTCCTCCCTACGCGAAGTGATTACTGCTGGTGAACAGCTTAAAATCACCCCAGCACTGACCGAGTGGTTTGCCCAAATGCCCCAATGTCAATTGCATAACCACTATGGGCCCACCGAAAGTCATGTGGTGACCTCGTTTACACTCCCCGATGACGTGGCAGACTGGCCACACTTACCCTCCATCGGTACGCCAATTGCCAATGCCCAAGTCTATATTCTGGATGGGCAGATGCTACCGGTGCCCATTGGCGTGGCCGGGGAACTCTACCTGGGGGGAGCAGGCTTGGCTCAAGGCTATCTCAACCAACCTCAGCTGACAGCCAGTCGGTTTATTGACAATCCCTTTAGCGCTGGTCGGTTGTATAAGACAGGAGACCGGGTCCGGTATCTACCGGATGGCAATATTGAGTTTCTCGGTCGTATCGACTTCCAGGTGAAGATTCGGGGATTCCGCATTGAGCTTGGTGAACTAGAAGCGGTCCTCTCACAAGTCGAAGGGGTTAGCCAAGCGGTGGTGGTTGCCCGCGATGACATGGGCTCTGATAAACGGCTAGTGGCTTATGTTATTGGGGATAACACCCTTGATGACATCTCCTTACGGACTCATTCGCAAACTAAGCTACCGGACTATATGGTACCCAGTGCCTATGTCATCTTAGATGAGCTACCACTGACACCCAGCGGGAAAGTCGACCGCAAGGCATTGCCAGCCCCAGTAAGAACTATCTCCCAACGTAATACCTATGTCTCCCCACGAAACCTTATCGAATTAAAGTTGACTCAACTATTGTCGGAGATACTCCACATATCTCCGATTGGGAGCAATGACAATTTCTTTGAGCTTGGAGGTAATTCTTTAGTAGCTGTTCGTTTTATGGCTCGAATTCAAACTGAATTTCAAGTAAATTTTCCCCTAGCTACGTTGTTTCAGTATTCAACCGTATTTGAGCTAGCCGCACAACTCAAAGACAATACCCAGCCAGTCAGTCAATCCCCACTAGTGACCATCAAGGCTAATGGCAGCAAATCTCCCCTTTTCTTAATTCATCCGGTTGGAGGCAATGTTCTCTGTTATGCACCATTAGCTCAGCAGCTAGAGAAAGATCGACCAATCTATGGCTTGCAATCACCGGGCTTATTAGACCCAAGTATTTCTCTTAAAACCATTGAAGAGATGGCCTCTTACTACTGCAAATTAATACAAGCAATTCAGCCAGAAGGGCCTTATTGTTTGGCTGGTTACTCACTGGGAGGCACAGTTGCTTATGAAATGGCTTATCAGCTTTCTAAACAGGGAGAGGCAACAGCTCTACTTTTCTTAATTGATAGTCATGTGCCAGCTACAATGTCTGTTCCAAGTGAAAAGAATATGTTTATGCGTTTTATGAGGGAGTTAGTTTCGCTGGTATCTTTACCCTCAACATTGATGGATACGCTAGATGTAGAAAACCTAACCTTAGAAAAGATTTTCGAATTGACTCAGGAATATCCATTACTGTTTCCTGACATATCAGTTGAAACCCTTGAGTGTTTGTGGCAGGTTTACAAAGCTAACTACTTGGCGCTACATCAATACACTCCAAAACCTTGCAAGACTCCAACTTTACTGCTACAGACAGGTGAATCTAAAAAACAGGCAAGTCAATTGATTAATTGGGATACCCTGATTGAAACAGATCTGGATATCTATCCGGTTGAAGGAATTCACCGTTCTCTTCTAAAGGAACCCGATAAAATAACTCACATTGCCAACTATCTCCAACAAGCACTCAGTGCACTTAAATGACAATAATTCCTAGATGATTTAGACATCCCAATAGGCAACATTAAATGCACTCGCAGTTGCAGCTCCTGATTGGACAGTAAAGCTGAGTGAGTAGACCGCCATAACGAGCGTATCGAAGATTATTATTTATTCAAGTCAAAGCAGCAACAAATTGTTCAGGCTGAAGTGTATTGTCGAGATAGAATAATATTATTTATTACCTGTCAATGTAATTGTCGTCTAATAACCGATTCATAGAAATGCCTCAAAAGTCTCTTATTCACATGAATTTGATACTAATCTCCCAATCATTTTATAGTGACTTTACAAAAAGCCATTAAAGCTATGGGACAATAAATTCGACATTATTGGGATAGTTTATCAATAGTGTTTATTCATGTACTCATTTGCATCTTTTATTGGAGGTGTAGAGCAGGTTGTAACCATTTTTTATGGAACTAACAGTTATTGTTTGCACCTACAATGGCGCATCTCGTCTTCCCAAAGTATTTGAGCATTTGACCCACCAAACCTTAACAAATTTGATTAACTGGGATATTGTGGTTGTGGATAATAACAGCCAGGATAAAACAGCTCAGGTGGTGCACAACTATCAGTTGCTATCAGAGTTTGCAGATAAATTACATTATTGTTTTGAACCTAGACAAGGGCTAGCCTTTGCTCGGCGATGCGCTGCACAGTTAGCCTGTGGTGAACTCTTGTCTTTTTTGGATGATGATAATTTGTCGAATCCCCTTTTGGTCCAAGCAGTATATGACTTCGGTCAAAAACATTCTGTAGCAGGCGCATTTGGCGGGCAAATTGTTGGTGTTTATGAGGGGGACTTACCGCACAGGTTTGATCGTATTGCCTGTTTTTTGGCGGTGATTGATCGCGGTCAAGTGCCATTTCGTTATGACCTCTTAGGACGCTGGCTTTTTCCTGCAGGGGCTGGATTAGTAGTCCGACGACAGGCGTGGTCAGTTGTGCCTCAAGAGCCTGCCTTATCAGGTGTCTCCATAGGGAGCTTATTAGATAAAGGAGAGGATATTGAAACGCTCTCTTATGTTAGAAAGGCTGGCTGGCAAATATGGCACAATCCCGCTATGGAAATAGGCCATACAATTAGCCGAAATCGCATTTCACCTCCATATCTTTTTAGACTATTTCGTGGAGTAGGTCTCAGCCGTCACCATACTCGCATGATTCGCTTTCAAGCCTGGCAAAGACCCATAGCCATCATTGGCTATGCACTCAAAGATCTCATTCAACTAACAATATACTGTTTAACGCATTGTCATCTGCTGCGTTCTGATTTAGTCACACAGTGTGAATTCGTCTTACTATTTAATAGTCTTCTTTCACCCTTTTACTGTTCTCTCAAAGCTTCCAGAGTACTTGAGAAATTGAAGGATAAAGGCTTTATAAGTTTAGGATCATCTTGATAGTTATAGCGCGCTCAATTGAGCTGAATACATTCTGGTTACCTGAGTAAGGCGTGTGCACTTAAATAAAATCTCACCATGCAGAATTTCTGCGCTATGGCGCACAGCTGCGCATCTATAGAATTGGTAGGCTATTTTCCTGCACTCGCCTAAATCGTGTTTTAGATTAGGAAAGACAGTGGATATAAAGTACTAAGCAATACTACTTTTATTCCACTGTCAATGTACCAAGAGATTTGTTTTACCTATTCATTGTAGAAAGAGCAATTAGACAGCAGCAAGCTGTTTCTCTAGATCGCTACTATACTCACCTTTACTAGCAAGGCTGTTAAACTTAGCGCGCTGTAATAAACGCTGCTGCGCTTCTTCTACATTACTGTCCTTGCCTGCCCAATTGTCTAGGGCAGGTTGCTGAATAGCCAGCGCATAGGAAAATGTATCTGGCCAAGTGCATTGGTCACTAAATAGCTTATTCATCGCATTCAAATGAGCCGAAGATTGTTCCTTAGTTTGCCCACCGGATAAGAACGCAATGCCAGCTACAGTTGCTGGAACATTCTTCAACAGACAGCGAACAGTTGCCTCAGCGACAGCTTCCACGCTAGCTTGCTCAGGACAAGCTTTACCAGGAATCACCATACTGGGTTTTAAAATCATCTGATCGTAGGCCACCCCCTGGGTATATAGCTGGGAAAAAACGGTATCTAGCGTCTCATCCGTTACCTGGTAGCAACGTTCCAAGGAGTGATCGCCATCAATAAGAACCTCAGGTTCTACGATTGGCACTAATCCACCTTCCTGACAAAGCGCTGCATAGCGGGCTAAGCCATGGGCATTAGCTTCAATACAGGCTCGACTGGGAATTCCGTCACCAATAGTAATTACGGCGCGCCACTTTGCAAATCGGGCACCCATTTGATAGTACTCAGCAATGCGATCTCTCAGGCCATCGAGTCCCTCGGTAATTTTCTCACCAGGGCGACTCGCCATATCTTTAGCTCCAGTATCAACCTTAATGCCAGGAATCATACCTGCATCAGCAATCACCTTGAGAAAAGGAACCCCGGCCCTAGTTGCTTGGCGGATGGTTTCATCATAAAGAATTGGGCCACCAACATAGTCAGACAAGCCTGGCACAGTTAATATTAATTCTCGATAAGACTGACGAGCTAATTCTGTTGTTGGAATTCCCAATGCATCAAACCGTTTATTGCAGGTTCCATTACTTTCATCCATTGCCAAGATCCCTTTACCCTTATGAATCAAAGATCTAGCAGTAGATTTAAGTTCTTTAGAATATGTGCCCATAATCATCCTCCTAACAATTTTCTGAATGGATCAACCATTTAAACTGCTTCAAAACAAACATGTATTCAGCTTGTTCAAGCTTTCACTATTGACATATAATCGCAATAGCAATGTAAATGTCAATAGCGTTTTTGAATCAGTGTTAGTGAGGAAACTGTTATGAATGCAAGCACCCAAGCCGTATCAATTAGTGCTATGAGCAAAATTTCCAGTATTCCAGTTCTATTTCGGTCAGAATTTCCGGCGGCAATTGTGGATCTAAGTCCTTGGACAATGGATGAAGAAACTCAGCAGCAAACAGATCCTAATTCTTTAGACTTTGCCTTTTCATTTTCTCAATGGCACCCTCTTTTAAACTGTGGTTGTGTGCTATTGCAAATTTACTTTACAGAACCACTATCAGAAAGGAATACCAGTTTTTATGGCATTGAAGCGTCTGGATATGGATTTAGAGGTGAATATTGGCAATTCTCTAGTACGAGCAATTGGCAGTTTAACGGAAAACTGTTGCCGTCTGGGACCAGTCAGCAACAGCTAATGGATATTTGTTATAAACTTCATGCTCTATTTGGACAGACCGCCTCTTTACCTTATTAGAGGTAAAAATATTCAGGGCTTTCAAAGAGAATAAGAGTCACCGTTATTCGCTTTGAATCTTAGTAATCTTTAAAACAACTCATCCTCTGCTGACGTTTGAATCTTACAGTATGATGTTGCATAAGCCACACAGATCAGAGCATATCCCTTGGCTAACTGGCCATCATCTAGAAAGGATTGATCAGATTGACAACGGTTCCTAACAATACCTTAGCTGCGCGCACACAACAGGCACCAGCCCTACAAGAATAAGGCAAATCAAGCCCTTCTTCCTGTGCAACATCTCAAAATATATTCATCTTCAGACACTTCGATGGTTTTCTCCAGGTTTGACTCTGAGTCTACCAATGCTGACTGACTGACAAAAGTTAGTCAGGGGCATAGGCATACGTTTCTTTACAATTTGGCACTGTTTTTATCTAGATAAGTTGACAGAATTTAACCGCAAGGTAAGGTTGATTTAGTGAGATAAGTTAATCTCCCTAACTAATCAGCTAGACAAGAGATAGTCAACCAGATTTCCTCCGTCTCATAAAATCCCCCCCGCTGTTCTAACTGAAATCCCCCCAGTAATACAGCAATCCAAACTTCTGTTAACGGCATTCGTAATTGCTGCTGTAGTTCTATCAACCGTTGCGGTAACGATTTGCGTTTAGCTGAGATCGCAGCAATCCAAGCTGACACACCCTCAACATGGGACACTGCTAACGCTTTTTCCTTCGCTTCCTCCAACGTCAGCTCATCCACTAGTGCTAAAACTGCGGCTTTATCTACCTCACCCACAACAGAATCCTCATCAGTCAAATCGTCTTGCTCCTTAGCAGAACGATGCCCAGATCGCTGCACCAATCCTGAAAAATCAATCTCCTGAGTCTGCCGCGTCAATCCCCGTAGCCAGTCCCCATCCATCACTGGCCCATCGCTATTATTCGCATCCTGCCAATCATCCCACAATACTTCGGACTTCGCCTCACAAATCTCCGCTAGTTGCGCTAACACCTCTCCACCCATACGCAACTGCTCCCGCCATGGCAGCTCCGTCATCACCACCTCAAACTGCTGCCAAAGCTCCAGAATATTTGCCTCTTCCGGCATATCTGCCGCATCCTCAAAGGCGTCCTCCAAGTCTAGCTCTAGCTGACGCACATCAACCATCCGCCACCCCGCCAGACTCAAAACTCTCTTTTAAGGAACAATCCTTCAGGGGACACTCAATGGGTTCTAAACGAATCTCATTGGAAAAGTGGGTAATGCCAAAGCGTTCTTTTAAATAGGGCATTACCTTCTGCTCCATGTAGCGCTCTAGCTGACGCTTGCGATAACCGGCACAGTGGATAGGCTTTACTTCGAGTACTCTTTCTCCATTTTGGATGACCGTGGCTGAGAGCGCATGTATCGGTGCATCCTTACGCTTCTCTCGCCAAATGTACAAATTCGCATAGGGCAACGCA
>CALBPH010000471.1 GCA_937899365.1 uncultured Leptolyngbya sp. | reverse complement strand
GACTCATTGATTTAGAAATTTCCTGAGATAAAAGCGGCTGAATTCAAATTCAGCCGCTTTTTACGTCTTTTGCTATCTAACGTCAGTACGGGTTAAGCCACAGGTGGCAAAGCCCATTCTAGATGGAGTGCTGGCTTTTTCGGCTGATGACAATAGGCAATCAATCCACAGATCAGATTAACCATGAAATTGACGGGACTGCGATGTCGCGAATGCTCGATCTGAGAAATGTTTTTCAATTGATCGATAATCGTCTCAACAATGGATCGTTTTCGGGCTAAGAGCTTATCGGTCAGTTTCATCAGCTGATTTTTCATATTGCGTCGGGGCTTGGCAAAAAACTCAATGCCCCAGTTCTGTAAAAGTTTGAGTGCCAGCTTTTTGGAAACATACCCTCGGTCAGCAAAGACCTTGCCAAAGAGTCCTTCGAGTAAGTCAGGAACAGGCTTTCGGTCATCCATATTTCCGGGTGTCACGGTAAAGTTGAGCAAGTCTCCATATTCACTGACTACCAGATGCAGCTTAAATCCATAGAACCAATCTACTGAGGTCTTTCCCCGAGCCGCCATCCTGTCAAACACACGATGTTGGGCAATGCGCCGATTGTGACAGACTTTGAGACTGGTCGCATCCACAAAACTGATGCCACTACACTGGCCAAAACAGTGCTTTAGATAAACACACAAGGGCATCAAGGTTGAGGGCATCCAATCAATAAACCGTTGATAACTGGGGAGACCTGGAAAGTCATTATGCCAATAGCAACAGACATGCTTCTGGTAGAAATGCTTGAAATTGCGATACGACTGTTGATGAAAGCTCACCAGAATCGTCATGATTTCACTTAAGCTCATCGAGCGTTGCCGATGGCGATGGCGCAACCCGTTGCTAATGAGCGTGACTTGCCATTGAGGTTCAAAAATTTGGCAGAAGTCATCAATCTGACAGAAAAGCTCTTCTAAACTGGACATAGGAGGGGTTAGCTGAATGGTTATTTTTGTATTTTCAGCTTACTCAACCCCTCCATTTCTTATCCCGTACTGAGGTTAATTAGTTTGCCATGCTCATTGGGATTGCCATAGTCAACGTTGCGATCGCACTGCTTTGTCTGGCCCTGGCTAGCCGCATGCTCCGAGTTAACCACCAGGTCACCCAGCTCAATCGAGATCTCAATCGTTGGACAGTACTATTAGAAAATACCTTGACCCAGCAGACCTTAGCCTTTGGCCAAACGCGTACAGATCTGCGCCAGTGGCAGCTACTTCATCTGCAATGGCAGCTACAGCAACGACGGCTGCTCCAGACAGCCAAATTCCTCAAGATCATATGGCTGATAAGCAACCGCCGCTCTCTCTAACACCCCATGAGCGCCAGCCAGCCGTACACCATACACCCTCACCGTGGGTTCGCCCACCTGTTCCCATGTCCCAAGACAACTCCGATAATTTCATTGGTGGTCTGTTAGCCGGCACCGCCCTCGGCACCGTCATTGGTCTTCTAATCGCTCCCCGCAGTGGCAAACAGACCCGTCGGGTGCTCAAGAAATCAGCCGACGCGGTGCCTGACCTCATCGAAGACCTGTCCACCAGCGTTCAGTTCCATGCCGATAAGCTCTCCCACACCACCTAACTAAATTGGGACAGCACCCTAGATCGCCTCAGGGCTGCCTTGATCGCTGGCCAGGAAGCTACTCAAGAAGAGTTGGCCCAGCCCCAAACCATCGCCGATTCCCAGCGTGACTAATCCTGTGATTTGGCTGGGTCTATCCATTTTGCTGCTTGCCCTAGGGCTAGTTGTACTTGTGTGCGTGTCTGTCCCTGCCTTGTTTGGGTTGGCACGGGCCGCTCGCAGTGCGGAAAAGTTGTTTGACACCCTCGATCGCGAGCTGCCGCGCACCCTAGAAGCAATGCGCAATACGGGTACCGACCTCAGTGGCTTAGCTGATGACATGACCGAAAGTGTCAGCAGCGCCCGCAATATTGTCAAACAGGTAGACCACAGCCTGAGCGATGTGCGCCAGCAGGCCTACCAGGCTAAACGAACTACCCACAGCGTGGCCGTTGGCTTCAGAGCCGCTTGGCGAGTGCTGACAAAACCCACCAAACCCCGTGCCAAACGCCCCCGTAAACCGCCCGTCAGACCATCGGCCAAACCACTGACCAAGCCACCAACCAAACCGCCCGTCTCAAGGCCAAAACCACCGTCACCGCCCTTGCCACCCAAGGACTCAAGTGCGATCCCCACAGACGCGACTCCCAAGGACATCTCCGACACCTCCCTAGCAGCCGATGATTGACGGAAACCTGTCTTCTTCTTTACATTAGAGGTAGGTAAATAAGTGTAAACATCATGAGCTCACGCTTTAAGGATTGGTTGCGGGCTTCCCTGTGGGGAAGTTTGCTGGTTTGTTGTATTGCTTTCACCACAGGGGTTGGCCCTGCCCACGCTTATAACAACCCAGAGCTGCTGCCAGATGAGCCAACCATGGTGATCGATCTAGCCAAAATTCTGACCAGTTCCCAGGAAGACTACCTCAACGAGCATCTGCCTGAGTCTGAGGCCGAAACGGGTTGGAAGCTTCGAGTGCTCACCCAGTTTGACCAAACTCCAGGGCGTGCCGTTAAAGATTTTTGGGGCTTAGACGACAAGAGTGTGATGCTGATTGCCGACCCACGCGGTGGCAATATTCTTAACTTTAGCGTTGGTGATTCGGTTTATCCGCTCCTGCCCCGCGTCTTTTGGATCGAGCTGCAAACTCGCTTTGGCAACCAGTTCTTTGTGCGCGACAACGGTGAAGATCAGTCCATCATGCGCTCCATTGC
>CALBPH010000470.1 GCA_937899365.1 uncultured Leptolyngbya sp. | reverse complement strand
GGCCATACAGCGAATAGTTATCTCCCTCAATTTCCTCAGCCACCTTAATCAGCAACGAACCCGACCCACAGGCCGGATCGCAAATCCGATCACCCGGCTTCGGCTGCGCCAACTTCGCCACCAACTTAGACACCTGAGCCGGGGTAAAGAACTCCCCTGCCTTCTTACCCGCATCCGTCGCAAACCGCTCAATCAGATAGATATAGCCTTTACCAATAATGTCCTCACTCACCCGCGAGGGTCGTAGGTCTAGCTCAGGTTTATTAAAATCATTGAGCAGCGTTTGCAACCGCCGATTCCGGTCCCTCGTCTGACCCAGGTTCGCCTCAGAATTAAAGTCAATATTCCGAAACACCCCATCCAGCTTTTTCTTATTCTGCTTATGCTCTTCAATCTTCTCTAGAGCAATATTGATCAGCTCACCAATATTGTCCGCATCCCGCTGCTCATAGAGATCATAGAAGCTCGCCCCATCAGGCAAAACAAACCGTTCCCGCGCCATCTTGCGCTTAATCCGCTCTGGATTATCACCAAACTCCTGCTGATATTGCTCGTAGCGATCGCGCCATACATCACTGATGTACTTTACAAACAACTTCACCAGAATGTAATTCTTATACTCCGACGTGTCCACCACCCCCCGATACGTGTCACAGGCCGACCAAAGAAGTCTATTAATCTCAGCTTGGTTAACCTTCCGCTCTTTAGCCATCGTTACACCAACGCCTCTTGCATACACTTCTTCAACACAGCATCCATATACTGATTTCGTCTTTCCTGTATCTGCTTCAATAATTTGTTCTCTTGCCGCTGCAACGCATACAGCTCAGCGATTTTAGCCTGAGTTGCTAGCGGTGGCAGAAGAATTTCAATACTAGATAACCCTTTGATGGAGACCATAGGCATATTGGAGCCTCGCCTCACTGCCATCAGCTGACGCTGCCCCAGCGATGGTTGATTCAAAAACCAAACCAAATATCCTGGATCGAGGGCCTTAGGTTTTAAGCGAATTATAAATACAGGCGCAGCCGCCACAGCATAACCAATCGACTCCGGCACCAACGCCGCTTTGAGCGATACACCCCGAGAACAAAACACGACATCACCCGGTTGCAAGCAATAGCGCGGTTCCACATAATCCAAATGAATCATTACAGCCACATCCACATTAAGGCTGCCGTCACTTTCAATATTGCGCAGCTGCACCGCCAGAACATTACCTGTCTCAGGCGGTACAACAGGCTCAATCCGCGACTTAAACGCATACCCCGTCGATATTGCTGATAGTCTTCCTAAAGCATTCTGCTCAACCACAATGCCTCCAACGACAAGCACCTTAAGTACTTAAACAACACAGTCATTTTTCGTTCCCAGCCAAATCAGATGACTCCTCCTGATGACCATTAATCGTGAACTGAATCCCATCATCAAGATCGATGAAAAATTGAATCGACCCAAGAAAACCGCCATAGATGACCATATAGAGCATCAGACATGCGGCCCCCATCCCTAGAACAAGAGCAACGGTTGACCCCCAAACAGCCGTAACCGTTAGAGAGGAACCACTCAATTGCCCAGGAGAATTCTTTTCACTCATCTTGCCTTCTGACTGGAGCCCGCCTAGAGACGCAACCTTCGTATCCTGTAACTGAAATCGATTTTGCATATGACGCTGTTCCTTGTCATTTTATTTTTTGTACAGTTTCTACTTTTTGGAGATGCACTCGACACGAATCTAGCGTCTTTAAATCGGAACGTCAATAAAATATTTTGTAGAGTTTCTACTTTTTGGCCATTTAAGGGGGTAATAACACCCACTAAAGTGCGTGAAACCCATAGCAGCCCATGAAATTCCATTTCTAGCGGATGCTTTCAATCACTATCTGGCCGTCCATCAATGACGACCCGACAGCCATCAGGGGTGCACTGCAGCTCGATCAGACCTGGGTATTTGGAAAACACTGCGCTCAGAACGACGACACCCACGCAGGCTAAAGCGGCTATTGCAATTTGATTTAGAGTAAATCCTAGTTTCATCGGCTTAGTCCTTAGACTCTTATTTCGAGTACAATCATCCTCGTATTTGAGGCCTTGGGACTGAGCCTTTGCTTTTTTGGGTAGGAACAGCCCCTACCCAAAACTTATAAACATCATTTTTTTTTGAAGTCGATGCAATGATTTAAATCACATTGCAATGCCTCATACTGTCTCATGCTATAACATACCACACCATATTGATGTCTTGGTACCTCTAAGGAAAGTTGCTTAGACTGTGTGCAGGAATAACTAGGGAAGCTACGTCTAATAATGCGTCTCTGTTTGATTCCTAGTAGGTGAATTGCATAGCTTTAGTTGAGCCAGGAAGTTCTAAACCTACAAAGCAAAATTTTGAGAGTATTGAAATAGTTCAAATTAAGTAGCTTGCAGTTACCGCAACTTTGAAGTTTTTGGTAGCTTCGACTGCAAAGTTAGTTTTTTTAAATGCAGCTAAGTCTCTAAAAACGGCATCCAGCAAAAAGCCCCAGCGATTGCCGGGGCCAGGTTAGTACTAATCATTCAACTAGGGTAACAAGGGAGTTGCGATGCTCCAGTGGAGCGGCTCCGCCAACGCAACGCCTAATCATTTCGCCCAGGGCAACCGTTTCCGCGTCTGCTTAGACTGTTCCCTCACCACAGCATCAATCCGGTCGTTCACCTCTTGCTGAGATTCACCACCAATAGTCCCTTCCATCCGCTCTAGCTCATACGCTGACAAGGTTTCGTTCACCATATAAGCTTGCTGAACCTCATGGGGAAGAGTATGACGTTTATTTGGTTTACCCCCAGTAAGCCGATACAGCTCACGCACTTCGCAATCAAACAGTTCTTCCGTTTCAGTAATAACGGCTTGTCTATACGCTTCATCGTCACCACCATTAGCTTTGATGGTATCGGTAAACCGTCTAAACGCCATAGCACCATCGAAGCGCTTACGCTGCGGCGATAGCTCCTTCGAGTTGCCCAACAAGTCTAGCTGAGAATCCGAGGGTTCCAGCCTGTCCTTCTCGTTCTTCCAAAAGTCCGAAAAAATCATCTGCTTTTTCTCTCTCTTTGATGTCGAAGTCCTTATCAAACAAGTCTTCCAGACCGCTTTTAATTAGCTCCAAAGCGTCAGGATACATAAGGAATTCTTCGAAAATTTGATGACGATATTCGTAATCCCAACGCTCTGGCCGAAAGGCAAAAGTATTAGTGAGTAACATCCAAGAGTCCAAGCAGCTCTTGTAGGCAAACATGGCTTCGAACTTGCACAGAGCCTTGACCCAGGTTTTTTTGTACCTGCGATCACCAAAGGTGGCCATTTCCTTATTGAAATTCTCAGGTTGTAAAACTATCCCATGACATCGATTAAGAATGTCCCAGG
>CALBPH010000469.1 GCA_937899365.1 uncultured Leptolyngbya sp. | reverse complement strand
ACGCCTTCGGAGACTTCGCTTTGTCCACCGACAAAGACATTGTCTTCGATGATGACGGGGTTAGCCTGGAGGGGTTCGAGGACACCGCCGATGACGACGCCTGCTGATATGTGGCAGTTTTTGCCGATTTGGGCACAGGAGCCGACGGTGACATAGCTGTCGATCATGGTGCCGCTGTCGACGTAGGCACCGATGTTAGTAAAGCTGGGCATTAACACCACATTGCTAGCCACATAGGAGCCGCGACGGACGACGCAGTTGGGGACTGCGCGAAAGCTGGCTTTGGCGTAATCGGCTTGGGTCCAGCCAGAAAACTTAGACGGTACTTTGTCAAACCAGGGGGCATCACCCATTTCACCGTAGGTTAGGCCGCTGGCGATAACGGTGGAGTCGTTAAGGCGAAAAGACATCAGTACCGCCTTTTTAAGCCATTGGTTGACGACCCAGTCATTGTCTGATTTTTCACAAACGCGATATTGACCGTTGTCGAGGCCGTTGACGACATATTCGATGGCATCACGGGTTTCGCCTGATGTGCTGGAATTGATCGAACTGCGGTTTTCCCAGGCGGTGTCGATAATTCGGATCAGGTTTGGTGTGTCCATGGATGGTGTGCCCTTTGGGGTAGCTGTTTGCACGGGGGATTGAAAAATATCAATCTTAAAATGCTATCGCTAATGGGGCTATGGGGAAATGGGGAGCGAAAAGGCGTTGGGCCAGATGAAGTTATGACTGTTGTTAACTACGGCGTGATTAAGCTTTGTGATTAAAGTGACAAGCTTTGCGGTCTAGTCTATAAAAGCCTGGAAAATATGGATGTGCATAGCTTGGTGCCCATAGTTCAGGCCATATGTGATTGCTAAAAGCTATAGGCGCAGCAAACCGCTGTTGGCGTAGCCTCTCCTTCGGAGATATGCATTCAGCGGTTTTGCTGCGCCAACAGCGGTTTGCCATACCAGGTTGACAGGTCTGTTGTTCGGACAGACGGTTTTTTAGCTGGCACAGAGGGTTTCATCAGAAAAGCTATGGCTTTGTGGTGAAGGCTTTAAGTGTGATGTTTCCTTAAATGACTCGGTGTGTATGACCTATGTCATCTGTTCCATAGACGATGCCGAACTGTCCAATAGTGTTACGTTTGTAGAGCTCCCAGCCCATGTCCAGCGACCTTCCCACCCCCAGCCGAGGACAGCGTGCCCTTGCCGCTATTGTTGTTACTGATGCCGTGGGCTTTAGTGCCCGTATGTCGGTTGATGAAGAAAATACCCTACAGTTGATTCAATCTGACTTGGAGCTGATGGCAGAGCAATGCCAGGAGTTTGAAGGTCAGGTGCTGAAATCGACGGGTGATGGGTTGCTGATGTATTTTGTCAGTGCCGTGCAGGCGGTGGGCTGTGCGATCGCAATTCAAAAAGCCCTCATTTCCAAGGCTAAAGGTACCGACAGCCTGGCCCATCGCATTGGCATCCACATGGGCGACGTCTTTTTTAATAATTCAGACGTCATGGGCAACAGCGTCAACATCGCTGCTCGGCTCCAGACCCAGGCCAGACCGGGTGGCATTTGCCTATCGCAGCTGATCTACGACCTGGTTAAGGTGCGTCTATCCCTCAATGCAGAATTTGCCGGTCCGCTCAAACTTAAAAATATTCAAGACCCAATTTCGGTCTATCACATTGACCTGGCTAACCCAGTCGGTAGTGGTAAAACTGTAAACGCTGATGCCAAGGTCGCTAAGGCAAAATCGACGCCCGATCCAGATAAAACCAAGCATTGGGCTAATCAGAGTGCTGCTGCCCATCAGGCGGCACCAAAGCCTAGGGCGACGTCACAGCCGACGGCGGTGCTAGCAGAAGGCACCAAAATAGCCGGGCGCTACACCATTAAAAAAATGTTGGGACAGGGCGGGTTTGGCTTCTCTTACTTTGTTGAAGACACCCAGCGATTTGGCGAACTCTGCGTGCTCAAGTAGCTGCGCCCGGTTCAAAAACAGGGACAATTTTTGCAGAAGGCCATTGAGCTATTTAAGCGTGAGGCTAAGACGCTCCATAGCATTGACCATCCGCAGATTCCAAAATTTCTGGCCTGCTTTACCCAGGCCAAGCGGCTGTTTATTGTCCAGGAATATATCGACGGTGTTACCTATCTCAAGGTGCTGCAGCGTCGTAAAAAACAGTCCAAGCTTTTTACTGAAGCTGAGGTCGTTTACTGGCTTGTCCACATGCTGCGGGTGCTGGACTATCTGCACAGTCTCAATATTATGCACCGGGATATTTCACCTGAAAATGTGATGTATTCGCGCGATCGCAACCTACCCATCCTGATCGACTTTGGCCTGGTTAACAACACCATGTCCGATGCGCTGTCAGAAAGCGTGACCCAGGGAGAAAGTCTCAATAACGAGGGCCTCAATCATGAGGGCCTCAAAAATTCAGTCACTGCTGTGGGTAAATTTGGCTACTCACCACCGGAGCAAATGTATGGCAAATGCACCCCTTCGAGCGACCTCTATGCCCTTGGGGTAACCGCCCTGGTGCTACTGACCGGGCAGCATCCCCGCAACCTGATGGACGATCAGACCCTGGACCTACAGTGGCGGCGACATGCCACCATTACCCCACAGCTGGGGACGGTTTTAGACACCATGATCCGGCAACAGCCCCAGGAACGGTTTCAGTCGGCGCGTGAAGTGTTTGAGCAACTCAGCCCCCTACTGCCGGCCAACGTCACCCTGAGCCAAGCGCTGCCGACCCCGCCGGTGACTCCATCTGAGCCCCAGACCGACAGTCTTGCTCAACCCGATCCATCCTTTATTGCCCAGTGCCGTGATGAACTGGTGCGCTGCATTGGCCCCATTGCCGATATGGTGATCGAAGAAACCCTGGAGGATAATCCTGCGGCCACTCCCAAGGAAATCGTTGAGATTCTGGCCGGGCAGATCACCGATGCTGACCAGGCCACCGCATTTTTGAGCCACATCTGCATTCCTAGCGAGACCATGGCCGCCAGTGAAACGATGCCGGAGATCAGCACCGTTGTGCAACAGCGGCAACCCCTAAATCCTGCGTTTATTAATCGCTGTCGTCAGGCCCTGGCGAAGTGTATAGGGCCCGAGGCCAGTATGATTGGCGAAGATACCCTGGCCGACTATCCGGGGCTGAACGCTCGAGCCTTTGTGGAGCAGCTGGCAAAGGAGATTCCAGATGGACAAAAGTCTGAAGAATTTCGCCAGCAGCTGCGTAGTGCAGTGGTCAAGGTGAGGTCGGCAAAATAGACGTGGCAGTCTGGGCTCCCTTGTCACCGTTAAAAATCTAAGTCAGCTCCTGGGTAATTTAATTAACCAGGCTGATAAACGCCATTGAGAAATCCACAGAAGCGCAAAAGCCCAAGCAAAGCCAATTGAAAAC
>CALBPH010000468.1 GCA_937899365.1 uncultured Leptolyngbya sp. | reverse complement strand
GGCACTAATAGCGCTTTCTCACCTGGCCGAAGTAGGGGAACTGGCCTCCATGATTGTCCATGAGATTCGTAATCCATTAACCACCGTCCTCATGGGTCTAACCAGCTTTCAAAAATTTGAGCTAGACGGTCGCTTTCAATCTCGACTGGATATTGCCTTAGAGGAGGCTGAGCGATTAAAGCGGCTGCTCAATGAAATTTTACTATTTTCCAAATCGCCAACCCTTGATTGCCAACCATTAGAGTTAAACAAATGGAGCGCAGATCTCTTAAAGTCTATACAGTCCCATCCCTCCGTGGCAGATCGGGTGCTCCAGATCCGCGCCCATCCAAATACACCGCACGTCTCAGCCGACGCTGACAAGCTCAAACAGGTCTTTATCAATCTGCTTACCAATGCCTGTGAGGCCGTTGTCCCTGGCGAGGTCATCACCTAGGAGATTACTCACCCTTCCAAAGCCGACTACCTTACTGTGCAGATTAACAATGGCGGTACGCCGATTCACCCCTCAATTTTAGAGAAAATTATGACCCCCTTCTTTACCACCAAAGTTACTGGAAATGGTCTGGGGTTAGCCATTGTCAAACGGATTATAACGGCTCACCAGGGTCAGTTCACCATCACCTCAGAGGCGGCGACCGGGACCACTGTGACGGTCAGATTGCCGTTACTCAAGCAGACCTGCAAAACCTAACGCCTTCGCCTGGGAGTGCAAACACTCAAGGTGACGCATTTTTTCAAGACAGCCAGTGAGGTCTTTGCTAGGCTGGCGTACACTGCGTTTGGATGTAGCTATGACGGTCAAGCTAAAATACACAATCCTCTACGTTGAGGATGTTCCGGCGACCCTCGACTTTTATAAACGTGCCTTTGGGTTTAAACAACGAATGCTGCACGAAGGCGGTGACTACGGCGAACTCGATACAGGGGAAACAATATTGTCGTTCTCGTCGCTACAGCTGATATCAGAGCTGGGGAAAACACCTAAATAAGCAGTCATCTCTGCGCCCACCTTTGAAATCGCATTAGAATCAGAAAACGTCAAAGACTCACTGGCGCAGGCGGTGGCAGCGGGTGCCACCCTCATTCAGGATAGTCGTGAAGAACCCTGGGGACAAACTGTTTCCTATGTTGCCGACCCCAACGGTTTTCTAATTGAAATCTGTTCTCCTGTCAGGTCTTAACCATAACCGCGTTGATAAAGCTGTTGATGTAGTTCTTGGTTAGCCATAAAACCAATGGGTGTCACCCCAAGCCAACGCCTGATATCTCGGGTCATATGGGCCTGGTCAGCATATCCAAATAGGGCAGCGGCCTCTGCTAAATCCTGACATGTCGCTAATAGCCGACATGTTTGTCTTACCCGGGCCAGGGCCAGCCAGAACTTTGGGGTTGTTCCTGTGCTTTGTTTGACTTCACGTCAAGCAGTTCTAACGGATCATGGCAACAACTCCATTTAAGCAGGGCGGCTTCGTTAATCTGCGTTCCGGGTCTAAGGCGTACGCCCACCATATCTGTACCTGCATTAATCGATACCTGGGTTGTTGTGGTATCAAGGGGCGAAATTAACCAGTGAATGGTTCCACTTGGCGTACGTTTAAAAATAAAATCTCGACAGCCATCAGGAATAATGGGTGTTTCTATACAAACAGGTGACTGATAAATCCAAGTATCTAAGGCTGTTTTAGCTGAAACCTGGGTTAGGGACCGCTTGAACCATAAATGTTCCATTACTAACGCGTATCTTTCCTAGACTGGGGAAATACTATCGGTTGTTGTCTTCAAGAAAACGTTTAGTTTAGGGCGTATCAACCCATATATAGGACTAATACAGCTATATATCAATAGGGTGCGTTCACAGGCAGTGACAATATCCAGGGGCCACAGCTGCTTTGTTTTGACAATATGTAGCAGTAGCTTACGCAGGTCATTAACACTGTGCAGGCCGATCATCCAAGGCCGCTGCCAAGGACGATAGCGGACACAGCGCAGGGGATAGCGACTGACGCCAATACACTGGAATAAATGAAGCAAATAGGCAGGCCGTAACCGAGCATTGGGAATCAAATGGGTCCACCTCATCTGGGGCTTGTGCCAGCTGGGCCAGACGCCCTG
>CALBPH010000467.1 GCA_937899365.1 uncultured Leptolyngbya sp. | reverse complement strand
GCGGGGTTGGTTTATCGTTGGCGACCGTTGCGTTCTTCTAAACACTGGACTGTCGGCGGATGGTCTCATCCCACTCTCTCTCGCCTTTATGAAGGCAGTTTGAGGATTGTTTTTCGTCGTCCTATCTTGGGGGTCTTGGTGGCGATGGTGCTGCCTGTTGTGGGCTTTATTCAATTTGCCAGTTTGCCCCAACAGTTTTTCCCACCGACTAACCGCGACCAGTTTCAGATTGAGGTGGAGCGTCCGGCGTCTAGTGCGATCGCAACTACCCGTACCCAAACCTTAGCCATTCGCAACCTGATCCAACAACATCCGGCAGTCAGGGAAATCCACTGGTTTCTCGGCAAAAACGCGCCGTCATTTTTCTACTATGTAGTGGGCAGCCGTCGCAATGCCGCAGAATATGCCCAGGGGATCGTGCAGCTGACCTCAACAGACAATTTGCGGGGGACAATTCGCACACTCCAAACCGAGCTGGATGGTGCATTTCCTGATGCTCAGATACTGGTAAAACAGCTGGAGCAGGGACCGCCATTTGATGCCCCGATTGAAGTGAGTCTCTATGGGCCTGACCTGGAGCAGTTGAGAACCCTGGGCAATCAGCTACGGCTGATGTTGTCTCAGCTGGATAATGTCACCCATACGCGGGCTACCTTGACGGAGCTATCGCCCAAGCTGTCCTTGTCGGTAGATGAAGCGGCCGCTAAACGCGCAGGGTTAGATAATGGTGCGATCGCAGCCCAGCTCAGCACGCTCCTGGATGGTCAGCTGGGGGGAGCCATCCTAGAAAACACCGAAGACATTCCGGTGCGGGTGCAGCTACCCACCCAAACGCGAGGAGAGCTGGCCAGCATTACGTCTGTAGATTTGCTCAGTGCTGATGGCACCACGGTTCCGTTTTCGGCGGTGGCCTCGGTCAATCTGCGCCCAGAACTGAGTACCATTGCCCGACGGGATGGCCAGCGGGTGAATACGGTACAAGGGTTTATTACGGCAGGGTCGTTGCCCAGCACTGTTTTAGCTGACTTTCAACAGGCCCTAGACACCCAAGGCTTTGAACTGCCCACAGGGTATCGCCTTAGCTACGGTGGCGAGGCCGATGCCCGCGGGTCTGCAGTGGGTAACCTGCTGTCGACCGTGGGCGTATTGGTCGTATTAATGTCCGCGACCCTGGTACTGTCGTTTAACTCGTTTGCTCTGGCCGGGTTACTGGCGGTTGTTGCGATAGCGGCAGTAGGCTTAGCGGCTATGGCTCTGTGGTTGTTTGATTCACTGTTTGGCTTTACGGCCATCCTTGGCACTCTGGGGTTAATTGGTCTAGCGATTAATGACTCGATTGTTGTGTTAGCCGCATTACAAGATGACCCGCTGGCAAGAAAGGGAGATGCGGCGGCGACACGACAGGTGGTGATGAAGGCGACGCGTCATGTGGTGGCAACGACGGTAACGACGATTATTGGGTTTACGCCGCTATTGCTGGATTCGACTGGGTTTTGGCCGCCGTTGGCAATTGCGATCGCAGGCGGGCTAGGCGGTGCGACGCTACTGGCCCTGTATTTTATTCCATCGGCCTATCTATTGATCCATCGCCCAAAACTTGCACCGACAAACGCCACAACAAACTAACGTCGTAACGGGCAATAAAATCCTGATTAAAAGAGTGCTTGAGAAGTCTCTCAAGTCAAACCACACAACTCTTTTAAAGCCAATGACACAACCACCAAAGCAACTTTATCAGAGGGTTATTCATTAGGGAGATTTAAAAATTAAGTCCATGATTTTAGCTAGGATAGTAGCTTGGGAAACTGGTTGGGTACGAAAGGTGTTGCGTCGATTATCAATGTTCTGGATCGGGTTTTGCAG
>CALBPH010000466.1 GCA_937899365.1 uncultured Leptolyngbya sp. | reverse complement strand
CGGGTGATGGCTTGGGTTCGTTTCATATGGGCGGGTGATAACGATCATGTATCTTCAGACAGCTTGCCATTAAAGGAACCAATAGTGGCGGACCTGCAGAAGCCTTTAAGATAGGTTAAGGAGCATTTACCGATGAGTTGATGAGTGCCCTGATAACGGATTGATGCTCACCACTCACTAAAGGCAGACAGCGAGGCGCACCATGACTGAAACTAAACAGAGGGACGTTCAAGTCTTACCGATCGCGGTCGATACCCTCGCCCTGCGCTCTCGCAGTTGGAACCGACTGCGGTTTGAGATTGAATATGCCCTGGAGAAAGGGACGACGGCGAACTCCTACTTGATTAAGGCCGACCGCACGGCCCTGATTGATCCGCCGGGGGGGTCGTTTACCGCTATTTTTCTAGAGGAGTTGAGATCGCACATTCCCCTCGATCAGCTCGACTATATTATCCTGGGCCACGTTAACCCCAACCGTCTAGAAACCCTACAGCATTTACTGAGCGAAGCCCCCCAGGTCACCATTGTCTGCTCCAATCCGGGGGCCGTCGCCATCCAGGCGGCAGAACTTTCCCTGCAAAAGCCCCTGATGATCGTCAAAAGCGCTGACGATGAGCTGGATCTGGGTCAGGACCATCGGCTGCAGTTTATGCCCGAGCCCACCCCGCGCTGGCCCGATGGTCTCAGCACCTACGACACCGCCACCTGCACCCTGTTTACCGATAAATTTTTTAGCGCCCACATCTGTAGCGAGGATGCCTACGATCTTAACTGGGCAGACCTGCTGCCCGACCGGCGTTACTACTTCGACACAGTGATGGCCCCCAACGCCAAGCAGGTGGCCACCGCCCTCGAAAAGCTGAGCGAGGTTCCCGCCCATCTCTACGGTCCTGGCCATGGTCCCATGGTGTCCTATGGCATCCATGAACTCACCCAGCAGTATCAGCAGTGGTGTGCCCAGCAAAAGCAACAAACCCTCAGCGTTGCCCTAATTTACGCCTCCGCCTATGGCAACACCGCCACCATTGGCCAGGCCATTGCCCGAGGCATTACCAAAGCGGGCGTTGCGGTTGAGTCTATCAACGCCGAGCAGGCCCCCCAGGGTGACATCAAAACCGCCGCCGAAACCTGCGCCGGGTTTATCATTGGCTCCCCCCCCCACGGTGGCCACGCGCCCCCCTAAATCCAAACCGCCCTGGGTCTGCTGCTCTCCACCGCCTCTAAGACTAAACTGGCCGGTGTATTTGGCTCCTACGGCTGGAGCGGTGAAGCCATTGACCTGCTAGAAGGCAAACTGCGGGACGGCGGCTACAGCTTTGGTTTTGACCCCATTCGAGTCAAGTTTAAGCCCGACGACGTCACCCTAAAATATTGCGAAGAAGCGGGTACCGACTTTGCCCAAGCCCTAATAAAAGCAAAAC
>CALBPH010000465.1 GCA_937899365.1 uncultured Leptolyngbya sp. | reverse complement strand
CAAAAAATCGTCTGGATGAACTAATAAATCTAGATCGCTAAACATGCGTAGCGATAGGTCCCCATAGGCGTTCATTGCCGTCATGGGTCCTTTAAACGTAATGGCCCTAATGTGATGGGTGTCTAAAATTTCGAGAAAACTCTTCAGCTCTTGTACTAGGGAAAAATTTCTACCTATATTTTTTAGCCAATATCCCCGTAACGCCTTTAAGATCGAGTCTGGTAGATCGAGCGCTAGGTCCTTAGAGAAGAGTACTTTATGCAATATGGGCAACAGCCGATGAAACCGGGCCAGGTGAATAACGTCTCGCCAATTTAACTCTGGATGGTTAACAAGCTGTTGGATCTGATGCTGACATCCGCCCTTCAAATGATGCCTGGCACATTGCAGTAGTAAAGCGAGTTCTGGCGCAAATTCAGTCGTGTTTAAAGTACTCACGGATTGTAATAGCGTTTAGTTATATAAAATCGATCTCTAAATCAGCAACGGCAATTTATCTGCAGACCGGCTACCAGTAGTTTTTTGCTTGTATTTCAAATAAATTGGCGTAGGTTCCCTGATAGTCCATCAGTTCTTGGTGGGTGCCATTTTCTACAATGCGGCCTTTATCCATCACATAGATGCGATCTGCCATTTTGACTGTGGACAGCCTGTGGGTGATGAGAACTGCCGATTGGTCTTTGATCAGCTCACGAAACTTACTAAATAGCTCATACTCAGCCTTTGGGTCCATGGCGCTGGTGGGCTCATCTAGCACAATCACCTGGGACTGTCGTAGGAAGGCTCTGGCCAACGCCACCTTTTGCCATTGTCCAATGCTCAGTTCTTCTCCACTTTGGAATAATTTCCCCAGCATGGTTTCATACCCGTTAGGCAGCTGGGTAATTACATCATGGGCTCCCGCATGTTGAGCCGCTGCCATAACGCGCTCATCCTGTGGGGGCAAATGGATATTGCCTAGCCAGATATTATCTTGGGCAGAGAGGTGATACTTGGCATAGTCTTGGAAAATAACGCTAATTTGTTGGCGTAAATGATCAACGTCAAGATCGCGTAGGTCAATGCCATTGAGCGTAATGCGCCCTTGGGTCGGATCGTACAGACGGCATAGGAGCTTGATCAGTGTGGTTTTTCCTGACCCATTCTCTCCAACTAGGGCGACGGTTTCACCAGGATTGATCGTAAATGAGAGATCCTGAAGGGCTTGCCGAGACGTTCCTTCATACTGAAAACCGACGTTCTCAAACGTAATCCCCTGCTCTTTGACCGGTGGACAGAACTTGGGCTGTGCGGAGGTCACAATCTGCGGATGCAGGTCTAGAAACTCATAGAGGTTGCTCAGGAACAGGTTGTCTTCGTGTAGCCCAGAAAGACCGGCTATGAATGATTTAAGCGCACTCTGGCCCCGCTGTAGCGCCTGGTGATAGAGGACAAGATCCCCTAGCTTTAAGGCTCCCTGTAGCGCCTGGTAGAGGATAAAGCCGTAGATTGCACCCACCATGAGGCCTGCGATCACGTTGGCTGCTAAAAATGACAGTGAACGCCACGCCATTAGCTTAAACTTGGCTTGGTAAAGTTGCGATCGCAACCGATTAAATCGCTGACTAAACAGCTCTCCCAACCCAAACAGACGAATTTCCTTGGCAAACTGATCGCCTGTCAGTAGCCAGGAAAGATAGGCTGATTTTCGTTCAACCGGTGTCCAGGTACGCTGCCACGCATATAGTTTACGCGTGTAATATAACCGCACTAAGACGGTTGGAATAATGGCAATTAATAAGGCGCTAGTGATGCCCCAATGGAGGGTCAATAACAACCCCACCATGGCAACCAGTAAAATACCATTTTGGCCCACCAGCGCCAGCCGCTTTAAAATTTGATTGGGGCGATAAGTCGCTTCTTTCTGCGCCCGCTGTAACGTATCGTGATAGCGAGGATTCTCGTAATAGCTTAAATCAATCTCAACAGACTTAGCATGCAAAATGCCGCGCATGTAGTCAGAGACTTTTTGAGCTTGTGACGATGTGACTAGCTCTGAAAGCGCATTAGCGATCATGCCAGTCAATAGCGCTACAGCTAGACCAATTAGTAATGGCCTGCTTTGATTTAATAACTCTGGTGATGCCGTAATTTCTGGTTGACCCGTAACCGCATCAACTAACAGCTTCACCAGATAAATCTGTAGTAACGGTTGTAGCCCCTGGACCACCAGCAAACTCAGTTTAGCCATGGTCCAACCAGGACTGCTACGCCACACTAGACGTAGGGCCGGTACCAAACGCTGAGTTTGCTTAACAAATGCAACTAACGGTTTACCAAATTGCACGGCAGGTTCACCCCTGGTTTCTCAACCGATGTTTCTTTCACATGTTCCTCCACTAATCGCACTAAATCCGGTAATTCTGCTAAACCAGGTTTCCGCGTAAAGCGATAGCAAGATATTTGTCTAAGCAACTGGGTACATTGCTTAAAATGAGTCTTGAGTGATGTTGGGTCGCTCAGCACAGCCATAGCACGGGTGTGACTGACCAGATAGGAAAACGCATCTTTAGAACTCAGTGGAGTAATACTATGGCTATCACCTTTAGCTAAAAGGTAAATATTTTTCAGCGGTAGCCGTTCGTTTTGAAAGCCTGTTTGAAAGTTGTAAGCTCGCTTAGAAGAGTGAGAACAGAGGGGCGCTAACGTAGCCGGATCTTTCCCCAATGCGACAGCAGCTTCCGGGGAGAGTTTGCACTGGGGAAAAGATGGAACTATGTGAGGTGTCTCGGCATCCTCTAGGTTAATAGCCAGAATATCGTCTGTGATCACGCTATGACCATGACCATGTAACGCGGCTGCTAGGGTAGATTTACCCCAACCCGAGTGCCCTAAAAATGCTACTACATTGTTTTGAATGACAACACTGCTGGCATGAAGGACTATAAAACCGCGCTGTCGTAATATCACCGCCATACAGCCCCCTAAAATATTAGGGCCGAGCATCTCATGGCTAACACCCTCCAACGGAGCGATGGTGATAAACCTCCCATCTGAGATCCAACAATCTCCTATTCCCTTTAGGCGGCCAAACAAGTCCCTATTGGGTTCAATGTTATCTACCTGAAGCTGTTCGTCTCCATGCTTTAAACGAATGATAATATCAGGCTCACCTTCAGCTGCAGGTAACCCTGACAGCGGAATTTCTGAGTGGAGACACAGCTGGTAGGCAGAATAGCAGTACATAACTTAAAAAAATAAGCGCAACTTAAATTTAAGACGAAATCTTACAATGAAATTCTAGAGAGGTATTGTTAGTAACGTTTTTGGATATAGACTTAAGTAGTAGACAAAGGCTCAGATATGAGCTTGCAACGTCACAGTACTTGTCAAAGTAATAAAGAGGGGTATCTAACGAGATGCCCATCACCTCCACCCATGAAATCCTAAAGATACCGGATATAGGCCCCCGTTGATCTTTAGTAGCGATGAGTGGAAGGAAGAAAATCTTTGATTAGATACCCCATCCATTAACCAAGAGTTTCAGATTTTATAATCTACCCTAGATCTCCTGGAATTTCGATATCGACAGAGCCGAAACCATCAACTTCAGGCTCTCCAGGCAGATCGGAGAAAATAATCGAATCTCCGATTGCAACAGTTCCATTGCCCTTAGTTAGCTCCTGGACGCTACCGTAAGCTGTTAGGTTGGGCTGAGCGTATGTCTTCTTCATGATGTTATGTCCTTAAAGTTAGTTAGTTAAGTTGACACTTGGCGATGCCCCCTTGGGTTGGACTTACAGTTAGGGTTAACCCTGTTGGATGGCCCTATCATGCCAATAGAAATGTCTGTTTTATCTTTTGTATTATCTAAAGCGGTTTTGATCTACGCTGAAACCAAAGAGCCAGTACCGTAGCTCGCCATACGACTAGATTATCTTTAGTTGTCGAATTAATTTTTTGATTAGACTCTGGATAGTCCTGAAGCCGTTGCCAGGAAGTTTGCCAGCTATCTAAATTAATATACGAAAGAATTGAGTGTTTATGGGTCTCAAGTGCCTGTTCAAAAAGTGGACGATTGATGTTTAATAGCCCATTGATAAAGTTAGCACCCATATTGGCCTTATCACCCCGCCATTGGATCATCTCAGGCAGTATATTATGCAGTCCCTGACGCATAATTACCCGTCCAAAACCCTTTCTAAATTTTTGCTCCGACGGAACAGCCAAACAAAACTCAACAAGACGGCGATCTAAAAATGGATGACGGATCTCTAAACCAAATGCAGCTGCACAGCGATCCACTGCCTCGAGATTAAGCGCCAGTACTCCCCCAGTAATAGACTGCCAGTGCTTCTGCCGCACCGACGTTGGAGAGGCTGAATTGGAAGTAAACTTGTTAACCCGCTCCTCTAAACTGACCTGCTTTGCAAAATGAGCGTTTACCAGTGAATCTATCGTAATTGAATTGTCAGGCTGATGTTTGGCGGTTCGATGAAATTTGTGTAAAAGGTGTTTGAAGGTTGGTTTAATCCCTTGCTGCATATACAATCGGCGGCGTGGGTACTGGAAGCGATTGTGAATATAATTAGCAGCCTTAGCGAAGGCGAACCATCGTCCACGTTTCGCTAACTGTTGCAGCGCAGGCAGCCCGTAATAGGCCCAAAGATCGCTAACAGAAAGACTATAATTCTTGCTCGCTATATCCACAGCATCAGCGAACTCAGGCCATCGCTGTTGTGCCGCTAGCTCATGCAGCCGAGCTAAACCGTGACAGACAACTGTGTCCCCATCAAAACCATCAAAGACTACTCGAACTTTTGCTTGGTGGGCAGCTTGGACTAAGGTACTTGTAGTTCATAACATGCCTTGATCTATCAGGTGGCGGATCGCAATCAAATCGGCGGGGTGGAGCTCATTATGGGGATGTACAAGATGTCCGAGGCGAATACGCCGGGGATTGGAAGGGTAT
>CALBPH010000464.1 GCA_937899365.1 uncultured Leptolyngbya sp. | reverse complement strand
GCCCTTGGGGCTAAAGTTGCTGTGCATATTGGCGTTGAGTTCTTTAACAAATTCATCGGTGCCCTGTTTAGCATCCGACTCGCTGCGGCTACCAAATTTATGCACCAGGGAGCACAGCAGCCAGGGGGTGGTGTCGTTAAGGTTATTCAGAAGGTCCGCACCGTTGCTGGTGCGATAGATGTCTTCATCTACGCCCAAAAACACCCCTTCGATTTGCTCATCTAGCTCGGTGCGATCGGTGATGATCAGCACGCGGGCATCGGTGGTATTTTCCCGAATCCATTTAGCTAGCCACACCATGGTCAGGCTTTTGCCAGAGCCCTGGGTATGCCAGATGATACCCCCTTCCCGGTCCTGCACCCGCTGCTGGGCAGCCTTGATGCCAAAGTACTGGTTGTGGCGGCAGGTCTTTTTGGTACCAGCATCAAAGACCGTGAAGTCGTGGATGATTTCGAGGAAGCGGGCCTTATTACACAGGCGTACCAGGGCCGTATCTAGGGCATTGCTGGTGATACTTTCGTCGATGGTGGGCAGGTATTTTTCACTTTTCGGATCGATTTTAGGCTTGTAGTCAGGGTTTTCCTCTTTCCAGGTGAGATAGTACTTTTCAGGGGTTTCGATGGTGCCGTAGCGGAGGCCCTGGGTGTCGTTGCCCGCCATCACCAGCTGCATAGTGGTAAAGAAGTGGGGAATAAATTCCTTCTTTTGGTTATCCAGGTTTTGACGGATACCTTTGGCCACATCCACCCGGCCCCGTTTGAGTTCGATTACCCCCAGGGCGATGCCATTGACGTAGAGCACAATGTCCGGGCGTGTGCCATAGGCGCCGCCCTTAACGGCGACTTCTTCAGCAATGGCAAAGTGGTTATTGTAAGGATATTCCCAGTCGATCAGGTGGATGGTCTGGGTTTGCTCACCTGCCACAGCTATATCTTTAACGCCGTAGCGCAGCAGGCTATAAACCGCTTTATTGGCATCGTAGAGGTTTTGGCCATCACCTAGAGCAGCGGCTTGATCAAGGGTGCGCAGAGCTTTGGTAATTAGGGCGTCGCTGATGCCCTGGCGGGTGAGCCATTGGCGGAGCACATCGGCTTCGATATTGCGGTTATTGGAGCGTTTTTCCCAGTTGCCAAGGTACTCGTACTTTAGGTAGTTGCGAAATAGGGCAACGACTCGGTTTTGAGTAATTCGCTCCAATTGGCCGATACTGCTCACGATTTCTAATCTCTGGATAAGTTACCGAAGGATGGGTTGCTATCTTCACATTGCCCATATTCATAGCAACTTAATTCGTTATTTTGGTCATTTTGTCAGGATTTCTCAGGGAATGTCCCAATAAGGGCTGTTCAAGCTTATTCAGCTGAGGGTTGGGAGCCAATCAGCTGCTGTTAAATTAGCATCAACGGTGGCTAGCTGGAGGTCATAATGCAGTGCAGTTGCTGCAATAAAGCGATCGGCTGGATCTTGATGGGGCAATGCGATTTGACGGCTTAGGATAGCGATTTTTCCGGTGAGTGGGGCTTCCCGGACTTGTAAGGCTTCTAGGGACTGCTGGATCCATTTGGCTGGTTTTTCTGACAGGCTGATTCTTCCTTTTTCTGCGAGAATCATGACTTCCCAAATGCTGATGGGGCTAAGCCATAGTTCTGTCTCTGCTTGAGGGATTAAGGTTTGGAGGGGGTCAGAAAGTTGGTCGCTGCCCAGGGCATACCAGAGCCAAATATG
>CALBPH010000463.1 GCA_937899365.1 uncultured Leptolyngbya sp. | reverse complement strand
GGGGGGTGACTACACGTTAGAGAGTGTGGGTTTATTTGCCCAGGGCAGTTGGGATATTAGCGATCAGTGGCAGATTAGCGGTGGCCTTCGCTATGAAAACTTTGATGTTTCTGTTGATGATACGCAGCTAGCGTTTCTGCTCACGCCTAATCTTCCTCGCGATCGCGAAGGGGGAGATATTAATGCCGACGATGTTGTATTTAATGCTGGGCTGATTTATAGACCGATTCCAGAAATTGGCCTATTTGCCAACTTTGCCCAGGGCTTTTCCATCCCTGACGTTAGTCTTATTGCAGGTAATGCGTTTGCGACGTTTAATATCGACGACATCTTGTTAGAACCCCAGAAAGTGGACAACTACGAGATCGGTATTCGGGCCGAATTTGACCGGATACAAGCGACGTTAAGTGGTTTTTATAGTGAGTCTGAGTTAGGAACGGGCTTCTTTGTTGATGCGAGTGGTATTCCGGCTCCAGTTCGGGCTCCCCAACGTAATTATGGTGTAGAAGCAACCGTTGATTGGCAGCCCAGCGATAGCTGGCGGTTGGGTGGTTTATTGAGCTGGAATGAGGGTGAAAATGACATAGATGATGATGGTGATTTCGAGCCTTTAGGTTCCTTTGACATAACGCCCATTAAGATCGGGTTATATGTGGAAAATGACACTACACCTGGTTGGACAAATCGCTTAGATCTATTAGCTCTAGGGAGTCGAGATCGTGCTTTTGATGCTCTTATCGATCAAGGTGATATTGATGGTTATGTTACCCTTGACTTTCTCAGCAGTATTCAACTGGGAGAAGGCAAACTTAGCCTAGCTGTCACAAACCTGTTGAATAACCAGTATATTCCCGCTTCCAGTCAGGTCTTGACAGGATTGTTAGAGTCTCGACGAGCCGCCGCTCCAGGACGGGCTATTACGCTAGGTTATTCGGTCAGGTTCTAGTCTATGAATTCTTCTGACGCGATTGGGCTACTTACTGTGGTACTGCTGGCAGGATGTCAGCAGTATCCTGAGGTTCCCCTTGATCCATCTGTACCCAGCCGTTCTGTTACCCATGTCATGGGTACAACTGAGGTTCCGGTTGATCCTCAGCGAGTAGTTGTGCTCGATATCACTCCCCTAGATGCTGCCATTGCGCTTGGGATTGAACCCATTGGCACCATTAGCTATAGTCGGGCACCTGACTATTTAGGCGACAAGGCTAGTGGGCTCGAAATAGTCGGCCTGTTTAACCAGCCGAGCCTAGAAAAGATTTTGAGCCTTAAGCCCGATTTGATTCTGGGGGTCAGAAGTGTTTCTGAGGGGCTTTATCCAAAACTTTCGCGCATTGCCCCCACTGTATTTATTGATGGATTTGGTTCCAATTGGGATTGGCAAAACAATTTTCGCATCTATGCCGATGCACTAAATCAGTCAGAACAGGCCGAAGAGCTGTTGGCTGATTATCAACAACAGGTAGAAATCTTAAAAGCATCGCTGACTCCATCTCCTGAGAGTCTAACGACTTCTGTTGTCCTTGATGGCCGATTTGGCTTTATTGCCCATACTTCAACTAGCTTTTCAGGCGCGATTCTTCAGGAGCTTGGGTTTAAGCGAAACTCGGCTCAGAGCGACAAAAGTCAATCATTTATAAGAATTTCCCGTGAGGATTTAGACAGTCCAGATGGGGATGTTTTATTTTTGATTCATTATCCTAATACAACTACCAAAGAAGAATTTGTAAGCGATCGCCTATGGTCGAAACTTAATGCCGTGCAGCAAAATGCTGTGTGTGAAGTGAGAGGAGAAACTTGGGCAGCAGGGCGAAGCATTTTAGCCGCCAACGAAGTTTTGAAAGATATTGAAACATGTATAGATCAAATTAATTAGATTTATTGAAAAAATCACAAGCCTTATCTCTCATTGAGAGATAGGGCTTGTGATTAAAAGGGATATTACCCAGGTTTTCTCACCTGTTCTATGACATACGCTTGCGTACGAAGAATGCC
>CALBPH010000462.1 GCA_937899365.1 uncultured Leptolyngbya sp. | reverse complement strand
GAGTCAATAGGTCCTTAATGAAAAGGACTATTTTTTCCTTGTTCGTTCCTCCTATCTCTTGAGTAGAGCGAAATTCTCTAGCTCTTTTACCGTCACTAATTTATAGGATGAATTGACCGATTAGATAGGCCATAGAACAGCGTCTTTCAGATGAAATTATCTCAAGGATCAGCAACGACACTCCTTTAAAGTTTCATGAGCTAATGATAGAGGTACATCAAGATTCCATCAGATTTGTTCGTATTTTCCTGGCTTTATTATTATGAATTTGGCCTAAATTCTTTAGTTATTGACTTTACCTGTAGAGAATCTACCTCGATAGTAATTAGAGAGCCTTTAAAGCTGTGTGGTATGTCTATCTCTAATAGTTAAATATGGAAACAGAGTATCAAAAAGTCAGGGTACTTATTTCCGTGATGTAGCTATTAGATCTTCATGGGTGCTGGAAGTAGTACAACGTCAAATTTCTAGTGATCTGGGTGCACAGGGAAACCAATAATAAAGTTCTTTTCAGGTAGATTCACTACTACCTGTAACTTCTCGTAGTGAGTTAACGATGGGTACGAGGGTTGATGCCGGTGCTGATTTAGGAGATTAATCGAGCGGTTAAGCATGCCATATAACAGCATCTTTCAGATGAAATCAGCTCAAGGAGCAGCACGCCGGTTTGAGCACACTCCACAGATTGGGGACAATGACCCATTTTTAGAAACGTAAAAACCTCCTCAAGTTCTCCAGCCTGCTTCGCCAAAAGCTAGGGAGAGCTAAACGAGATTCTCAACATTCGTCTGTTGTCTAGGCTGCATCATAAAATTCATTATTTTTTCATTGCTGGATAAAGTATATAAAGAGAGCTTAGGCTATGCTACAAAATCAGTTTCAAGACGTTTCTGAATCCAGTTTTCCTAAACTCAGAAAGGAAAGCGATCAAGGTGTCTGGGCATCGTGGGAAGACACGGATGGTGATGGTTTTGTTGACAAGAGCCCTAGTTATGGCATTACGTGGGGCGACGTCAATGGCGATGGATATCTTGATCTGTGGTTAAACGGTCACTTTGGTGATATTGCCGATCCCCCTCCTTCGCTGTTTGTAAACAATCAGGACGGTACCTTTAGCAATCAGCTAGCGCAAATCATGCAGCCTGATTCAACTGGGTCGTTCGCTAGAGGCGATCGTCATGGCGCTGTGTGGGCTGATATTGATAATGATGGTGATCAAGACCTCATTCAGCTAGTGGGGCTGATTGCCACTAATGAGCCCAGTAAAAACAAGCTGTTTATCAACGAGGGCGGTGTCCTTGTCAATAAAGCAGATGAGCTTGGAGTATCCTATGCTCAAGGCCGCTCCCGTGATGCCGTTATATTTGACTTTAATAATGACGGATTGCTAGATTTCATTCACGGGGCACTTACGGATGGGTCAAAAAATCCCGAGCTGCCAGCAACAGTTTTCCAGCAAAACCCCGATGGCACGTTTTCAGATGTCGGTGCTGCCGTTGACTTTGAATATAATCGAAGCTACGGACTTGAATATGTAGCACTTGCAGATTTTACCGGCGATGGACGTCTAGACGTTTTCCAGAAGCAGCCAAATGCACTCTATGACGTCAGTTCTGGCAAGTTTGTCAATATCACAGATTCTGTATTTAGCGGCGTTGACCTACAAAACGATAGGGGACTGATCGATCTAGCCATCGCTGACTTTAATGGAGATTTAATTCCCGATTTATTTCTTCCTACCTCCGGTGGAAATGGGCATCAATTGGTTCTGAGTGCCCAAACAGGTCCAAATTCTTCCAGGGTTTGGGAAGATAAGTCTGTTGAATCTGGGGGACGTTCTGTTTCATTTCAAACCACTGATGGAGGAGGCGTTGTTGACGCCGATCTTGACAATGACATGGATCAGGACATGGTTGTCCTTGATCGTACCGGTGGAACTGATTATATTTTTGAAAACCAGGGAGATGGTACGTTTGTTGCTCGTGCTTTCTCTGCGACGAAGCCACTGCAGAGCGTCCCTCGACTCGAGCTACGGTCTGTGTCGGTTGCAGACTACAACAACGATGGCTTTCTAGACCTGCTAGAAACGACGTCTCAGAACGACCCTACGTATCGACTGTTAGAAAATACAGGTAACGGAAACAACTGGATCTTGATTGATCTAGAGGGCACCGTATCCAATCGTGACGGCATTGGCGCAACGGTTTATGTAACAGCCGGCGGTGTTACCCAAATGAGGCAGCAGACTAATGGGCAGCACCATAGGGTACAAAATGACACACGGCTTCATTTTGGTTTGGGCACCAACAGCATAATTAGCGAAATTCGGATTAAGTGGCCCAGCGGCATTGAGCAGGTGCTGAACAATGTTAATCCGAATCAAGTATTCCAAGTTATGGAAGCAGAGAGCCAATTTGTGGCCACCGATGATGCTGTTACCACATCCCTAAGTACGGCCATCGATATCCAGGTTTTGGCCAATGATAGCACTGCCTCAGAAACTTCATTTACGTTATCCGCTAACGACTCTAACAACGGCAGCGTTGCGGTCAACAATAATGGTACGGCAGATAGCAGCGATGATTTTATTACCTATACCCCTGATGCCGGGTTTGCGGGCACCGATTCATATACATACGAAATCAACGATGGAAATGGTGCCACAGATACGGCAAACGTAAATGTACCGATAATC
>CALBPH010000461.1 GCA_937899365.1 uncultured Leptolyngbya sp. | reverse complement strand
GCTGCCAATAAACTCGATGGTGTCAGACCATTTTGAGTTGCTAGGCGCTTTAATTGTGTCCAGGCTTTCTGGTCCAATGTATACTTTCGCTGATTAAACCGAGGCTGCTTGATAGCACTTGGATTGACTGCTAGAGGCAGTTCTGGTGCATTGGGAAAGCTAGGCAGACGCTGCTGCCAATAATTCCATGCTTTGTGATGTAGCTCGGTATCACGGAGAGTGTTCTCCGTTAAAACATAGTCACGGAACGACAGTTCAAGAGCCTCTAGCTGAATTGTAGGTTGTTCATAAAGCGTTTGCCATTCGTCGAAAAAGAGGTGCAGACTCCAACCATCAAATACAAGAATGTCTAAACTAAGGTGCAGACGCCAGCAGTGTTCATCTAAGTGGGTGGCACGAATATCAAACAGTGGCCATTGATCCGTTTGGATGACTTGATGTGAGAGTTCATTGCGGACAGAATTGATTGTTTCATCTACAACGGTTACGCGCTGACCGCGCACATCGTTGATCGGGATCTGGTATTCAGCGACTTGGGGCAATATCTGTTGTTGCCCATCATCAGAAATAATCATGCGCAACATCTCGTGCCGCTCGATTAATTGATTTAGCGCCTGATTTAAGCGCTCCAGATCTAAATCAACGCACTCAATTTCATAATAGGCATGGGTGGCAACATTGCCCAACTCGAACTGCCCGGTACGACCGATCCAATAGGCTTGCTGGACATCAGTCAAAGGAAATGGCTGATGTCGCTCGGATGGTGCAACAATTAAGGATGGCAACGATTGCTGTGTTAATCCATCTGCATGCAACTTGACGATTTCAGCTGCCAGACTTGCAATGGTGGGTGCTCCAAACAGATAGCTCAAGGGCAAGTCTACCTGAAATACCTGCTGCACCTGGGTCGCAATTCGGGTTGCTAGGATGGAATGCCCACCCAAATCAAAGAAATTATCGTGGATGCCGATGGGGTTTCTCTGCATCACATCAACCCAGATGTCCACAAGGGATGCGTCAATTTTTGAACGTGGAGCCATTGGGCGTTCACGGCAAAACCTCTAGGAGCACAAATATGGAAGGAACCATATAGGCAGGGAGAACTGACTTAAGGTAACGGTGTAGCTCCCCACGAGAGACCGTGTGCTGTTCTGCAGCCGTAACATAGGCAACGAGTTGTTTGTCTCCGACCGGGGTCTCCCGCACAACAACGACTGCTTGCTTTATATCACTGTGTTTCAGCAAAATTGCTTCGATTTCGCACAATTCAATCCGAAAGCCACGAATCTTGACCTGATGATCGATTCGTCCCAGATATTCAATTTGACCGTCCGGTAAGTAACGGACTAAGTCGCCTGTTTTATAGAGTCGAGCCTGGGGATGGTCACTAAAGGGATGGGGGATAAATCGCTCCGCCGTCAGGTCAGGACGATTGAGATAGCCACGGGCCAAACCATCCCCACCGATCAATAGTTCTCCGGGCACTCCAATGGGCACTGGCTGTAGGTGAGGATCTAGAATATAGGTCTGAGTATTGGCAATGGGATAACCAATAGGGGGTTGGGTAGAAGCATCGGTAACCTGGGCAATTGTGGCACAAACCGTTGCTTCAGTTGGACCATAGGCATTAAAAAAATGACGGTTAGGACTCCACTGAGCTACGAGTGTTGGCGAGCAAGCTTCCCCCCCTGTGGCAATACTTTCTAAATGAGGTAAGGGATGAGATGGCAATACTGACAGTAGAGCCGGTGGCATCGTCATAACGTTAATTTTGTTATGATGCAGCCAGTCAGCCAGTTGTTCTCCTGCGATCAGCTGTTCTTTGCGAACTAGATAAAGGGTGGCTCCTGAAATTAATGTGGGGAAGATAGACCACACTGAGCCATCAAAACTCAGCGAGAAGCTCTGTAAGCATCGCTTATTTTCAGTGAGCTGAAATATTTTTTGATTGGCTTGGGCCAGGTTGCATAATCCTTGATGCTGGATCAATACACCCTTGGGACGCCCCGTGGACCCAGAGGTGTAAATGGCATAGGCCAAATTAGCTGGTGTTACAGTCGCAGATACATTTTGTTCTGAATAGGTTGAAGGGTGGAGCTGATAGGCATCTAGGTGAATGACTAGTGCATCATGGGGTGGCAAGGTTGTTTGGAGTGCTTGCTGTGTTAGCACAACAGGCACAGATGTATCTGACAAGATATAGGCCAGTCTTTCGGATGGATAGTCTGGATCTAGGGGCACATAAGCCCCTCCTGCTTTGAGAATAGCAAGGATGCCAACCATCATCTCGATCGAGGGTTTGACACAGATACCGACCAAAACATCAGGACCCACACCAACCGTTTGTAAGTAATGGGCGAGCTGGTTTGCTTTAGCATTTAACTCTCGGTAAGTTAGTTGCTGTGTTTCAAAGACAGTTGCGATCGCATCTGGAGTACGCTCTACCTGTTCCTCAAACAAATGGTGAATACATTTATCCTTAGAATAAGCTGTCTGAGTGTTATTCCACTCCACCAATAGCTGATACTGTTCCACCTCAGTTAACAAAGGCAATTTAGATATGACCTGTCCTGGAGTCTCGACTACGCCCTGGAGAAATCTTTCAAAATGCCCCGCCATGCGGCGAATCGTCGATGGATCGAATAAATCAGTATAATAGTGAAAATAACAAGATAGTCCTTGGGATCCTTCAACAACTTCCAACGCCAACTCAAGGGCCGCTTCACCACCACCAAATAAGGATTTCTCAATCGTTAAGTCCTGGTTATTATTCGATGTATTTGATAGAGTTTTGAGCTGAAAGAACGTCTGGAATATAGCATTTTGATGACATGCTGGTTGAATGGCGTCAACCATTTGCTCAAAGGGAAGTGACTGATGGTCAAATGCCCCTAGAGTGGTCCCCCGTACATGGCTCAATAGGTCTTGAAAAATGGGATTCTCAACCAAAGATGTACGCAAGGCAAGGAGATTACTCGAACCACCCACAGGAGATGTAGAGTTGCTTTGCGCTGACCCAGCTGTGCCCACAATTATATCTGTCTGACCCGTGTAGCGATGGAGCAGCACTTTAAAGACGGTTAGCAACGTCATAAATAGGGTAACGCCATGACGCTGAGACAAGGTCCTCAGGTTATCTGTTAGAAGATTCGGTATCAGCAGGATATGGGTAGCCATTCGGCCAGAAAGCTGAGGCGAACGTGGTTTATCTGTAGGTAATTCTAAAACCGGCAGCGCACCACTGAGTCGAGCTGTCCAGTAAGCTAGTTGCCGCACCTCAGCCTCATTTAATTGCGGCTGGGCATGCTCAGCAGAGGAGAGATTTACATATTGCTGATCAGT